>JAZOOW010000104.1:0-5793 GCA_045655145.1 Eubacteriales bacterium
TCACGCTGAGCGAATACGAAGCATATCACTTTCGTTGCATTTGTGCCCACAAATGCAGTGCTTGTCAAGAAAAGAGGACAGAGAATATGGAAATTCTCTGTCCTTTTCCTGTTGGTAAAAGTATACTGCTCTATCGCAGACACCCCTTGCTACCCTCCCTTTTTGTGCTCATAGGATGGAATTGCAACTTTCCATTTGCGCGGAGCGCAACATCATTGATGCGAAGCATCACATCATTTACGGCGCAAGCCGTAACATCATTTGCGACTTGTCGCAACCTCGTTCATTTGTGTCCGAGCAAATGATAAATGATGTTTTCGCTACGCTCAAAATGATGTTGACCTTCGGTCAAATGATGTTGTGTCCTGCGGACACAAATGAAAAATCCTCGTTCCGAAGAACGGGTATTTTTGGTGCCGGTGGTGGGACTTGGCTCAGAGCGGCCTCGCAAAGCCGCCGCCCCATGCGCCTTTGCTCCGCTCTTCGGTCAGGCGCGGCCCTGACACCACACCGTGGTGTCATTCACTCCCGCGCCCATTCAAGTCCCCATAATATACCAACACAAAAAAAGGAAAAGGACAGCATCGCTGCCCTTTTCCTTTTTTTGGTGCCGGTGGTGGGACTTGAACCCACACGCTGTTGCCAGCAACGGATTTTGAGTCCGTCTCGTCTGCCAGTTCCAACACACCGGCATGTAACGAATGCATTATAGCACGCCCGCAGAAAAAAATCAAGAGTTTTTGCAAAAAAATTGCTTTTTGATTCATTTTTACACGACGAGCCCTTAAAAAATCGAGAAAAAACCTTCTTGCCCTATAAAATATACAAAAAACGCCAAAAATTTCAAAAAAAGCCATTGCAAGAAAAAGAAAAATCGTATATAATTATTCTAATGGAAACAACGCAGCGTTTCTTTGAAAAAGGGCGGTGATAGCATGACAAGAAAAATTTCCGAGCCGGATGTTTTTGAGAAGAATGTCGCCCTCCTTGACCGAGAAACCGCCAAGTGTCTTGAAAAGCGCATTGCGCTCTTTGCCGAGCCTACACACCTGCTGGCAGACCGCTTGGCTTCTGCCGTCCAAAAGGGCTCCTCACGCAAAGAGCTATTGCGCAATCTCTGCCTTGGCATCCCTCCCGTTTCTCTACATGATCATGCGTTGCCCGCGCACCGTCCATCCTTGTACCGTGCGTTTGCCTCCCTCTCTGCACTCGACCGTGTTTCCTTTGTGCAGGCACTCCTTGAGAGGTTTGCCATCTTGGGCCATCCCCTTTGTGCGAAGGAGCTTCTCCCATGCGAGGATACCCCCCTCGGTCGCGTTGCCTATTTCCGCAACCCTTACACCGATGAGGCATACGAGATCTTTTGCGAGCAGCTACCGTCACCAACGGTGCAATATACCGACTCCTTTCGCCTGTCCTGTGAGGCTGTCTATGACGGAAGCGCGAGCTTTTGTATTCTCCCGATCGCCAACACGGAGGGTGAGCTGTCCACCTTCACCGATATGGCCGACGAGCTCGAGCTTGTCCGCGTGGCACTTTGCCGCATCTTTCACGCAGACGGCACGGATGTTACCCATTTTGCCCTCTATGCCAAGGCATTTTTCTTCCCCGGCGACGAGGATCGCCATCTCCGCTTTTCCGTTCCTCTGCAAGGTGCACAGGAGATCGCCTGTCTGATGAGCGCGCTCTCCCTCCTCGGCACGGAGCCGATCACCCTTTCAGGCAAGGATAGCGAGGACGGAGAGCATACCCTCTTATCCCTTGTTTGTCGCGTTTCCGCCGAGAGCTGTATTCCGTTGCTGACGTATTTGACTGTATTTGCCGACGGATGGCGTTTTCTCGGCCTTTATCGCGATCTTTCCTGACATTTCATAAGCACAACCGTTCACCACCCACACAGGCTACCACAGAAAGAGGTTATCCATGGATCACAAAAAAGAATTTTTATACTGGAAAAACAGCGGCCGTCTTGACGACGGTATGATGCAGGCACTTTCCGCAATGGAGAAGGACGACGAGCGCGTTGCCCTTTGCTTTGGCTCTACCCTGCAATTTGGCACGGCAGGGCTGCGCGGCATTATGGCCCCCGGCCCCGCTTGTATGAATATTTTTACCGTTGCACAGGCAACACAGGGCATCGCCAACCTCCTTTTGCAGGTAGACGGTGCAAAAAGCAGTGTTGCGATTGCCTATGACACCCGCAACAATTCGGAGCTGTTTGCCAAAACAGCCGCCTGCGTTCTGGCCGCCAACGGCCTCCGCGTTTTCCTCTTTGACGGTCCCCGTCCAACGCCCGAGCTATCCTTTACCATCCGTGAATACGGTTGCCGTGCGGGCATCAATATCACCGCATCCCACAACCCGAAGGAATATAACGGCTACAAGGCCTACTGGGAGGACGGTGCACAGCTCCCCCCCGATCACGCAGCCACCGTCAGCACAGAGATCGCCAAGATCGATATGTTTAACGGCGCGAAAACGATGGATTATGAGGCGGCACTGGCGTGTGGCAGGATCACGCTTCTCTCCGAGGACACAGATGCCGCATACTTAAAGGCCGTGAAATCGGTGGCCATTTATCCCGAGCTTCTTACAGAGCTTGCAGACGATCTCCGCATCGTTTACACGCCCCTCCACGGAACGGGGCGCATCCTTGTGCCGCGCATTCTGCGTGAGCTGGGACTTACGAACCTTTACACCGTCGATGAGCAAATGACCCCCGACGGCAATTTCCCTACGGTGAAAAAGCCAAACCCCGAGAGCACCGAGGCCTTTGCGCTCGGCGTTGCGCTTGCCGACCGCGTTGGCTCCGATCTTGTGATCGCGACCGACCCCGACGCCGACCGTGTAGGCGTCATGAGCCGCAAGGCGGACGGCAGCTTTGCTACCATCACAGGCAACCAAATGGGAGCCCTGCTTCTGGATTACGTCATTACGGCTCGCCGTGAAACCGGCAAGATGCCTCCCCTCCCCTATGCCGTTAAGTCGATCGTTTCCACAGACATGGCAAGGCGCATTTGCGAGGTACAGGGTGTCAAGCTTTACGACGTTCTGACCGGCTTCAAATTCATCGGAGAGGTGATCAAAAACCACGAGGAGGGCGGTGAGCCCGGCAGCTTTCTCATGGGCTTTGAGGAAAGCTACGGCTACCTCTTTGGCGGCTATGCACGCGATAAGGATGCTGTATCCGCTACGGCTATGATCTGCGAGATGACCGCCTATTACCGTCGTCGCGGCATGACGCTCTCAGATGCGCTTGATGCACTCTTCCGCCGTTACGGCTATTACCTGGATAAGACGCATGATATTTACATGGAGGGGCTTGACGGCATTGCCAAGCGAAAGCAAACGATGGAGCGTCTGCGTGGTTGTCCCCCCTCCGCGATTGGCGGACATGCCGTGATCCGCATCGGTGATTACCTGCGCGGCAGTATTCTTGATCTCACGGACGGCACGGAGAACTCTACCGGCTGTCCTGCCAGCGATATGCTCACCTTTGAGGTGGACTGCGGTGATAAGATCATCATCCGCCCCTCGGGGACCGAGCCGAAGATTAAGATCTACTTCCTCACCCACGCGAAAAAAGAGGAGGATTTGGCACCCAAGCTGAATGCCTATTACGAAGATGCGCGCCATTTTGCAGAATAATCTATGGCAGACTGACTTTCTCTGACTGTATAGCAGGACAGCACCGCACAGCAAAATTCCAAGACACGAGGTGTTATGAAACAGCTATCCCGTTATTACCGAGAGTCCCTTTCCCTCCTTTCTACCGAAAACGGACAGACCTTTCTCTCGCTTCTGTATCCCTATCTGCGGCACCCGTCGGTTTTGCGTCTTTCGGAATATAGCCATCACATGGCGACTGACCGTTTGCAGCATGCCATCAGCGTTGCATACATGACCTTTTGCCTATACCCTGCCGAGGGTGATGAGCTGCGCGAGATCTGTGCCGCCGCACTCTTACATGATCTTTTTTACTTTGACCGTGACCATGGCGGTGTTCCGCGCTTTGCTTGGTTCCGCCATCCCCGTCTTGCACGCGACAATGCGCAGGCACTTCTTCCGCTGACGCCGCTTGGAGAGGACATTATTCTGCGTCATATGTTTCCCTTGACGGGTCGCCGTCCCCGTACCCCCGCAGGGCGGTTGGTTTCCCTTCTTGATAAATACTGCGCCGTACGGGAATTCTTCCTGTCGGTAAGCCCCCATTCCCGATCTCGTGCCAAAAACGAAAGGAATTTTTGACCGTGACTGACAGACAAAAGCACATCCGCAATTTTTCCATCATTGCACATATCGACCATGGAAAATCCACGCTGGCAGACCGTATTTTGGAGCTGACGCAAACCGTGGAAAAGCATGCTATGGAGGACCAGGTGCTGGATGCTATGGATCTCGAAAAGGAACGTGGCATCACCATCAAGGCACGCGCCGTGCGCCTCTCTTACCGTGCGAAAAACGGTGAGGATTACGTGTTCAACCTCATTGACACGCCCGGGCACGTGGACTTCAACTATGAGGTCTCCCGTTCTCTGAAGGCTTGTGAGGGTGCGCTTCTCGTAGTGGATGCCACACAGGGCGTTGAAGCACAAACGCTGGCAAACGCCTATCTGGCCATTGACAACGATCTCGAGATCATTCCCGTTGTCAACAAGATCGATCTTCCCTCTGCCGACATCGACCGCACCCGCGCCGAGGTAGAGGACGTGATCGGCATTCCTGCAGACGGATGCCCTGCCGTATCGGCAAAAACAGGTCTGAACATTGCCGATGTGCTGGAGGCGGTCATCGAGGGCATTCCCGCGCCGGAGGGTGACGAGAACGCGCCCCTCCGCGCCTTGATATTCGACTCCTATTACGACAGCTATCTTGGTGTTGTGGTCTGTATGCGTATCATGGACGGAAGCCTGCGTGCAGGACAGCGTATCCGCATGATGAGCAACAATGCCACCTTTGATGTCATTGAAGTGGGTACAATGGATCCCTTTGGCCTCCGCGCCACCGACGTGCTTTTGCCCGGTGACGTTGGCTATCTGACCGCCAGCATAAAGAACGTGTCGGATACGCAGGTTGGCGATACCGTCACACTGGTGGAGGGGGGGACCTCTGAGCCGCTTCCCGGCTTCCGCGAGGCAAGACCGATGGTCTACGCCGGCATTTACCCCGCCGACGGTGCGCGCTACGGCGATCTCCGCGATGCACTTGAAAAGCTCCGCCTCAATGATGCCGCCCTCTCCTTTGAACCTGAAACCTCTGTGGCGCTCGGCTTCGGCTTCCGTTGCGGCTTTCTCGGTCTGCTGCATATGGAGATCATTGAGGAGCGTTTGGAGCGCGAGTTCAATCTTGATCTGATCACCACTGCCCCCAGTGTTATTTACAAGATCCACCGCCGCGGCGGGGAGACCGTGATGATCGAAAACCCTTCAAACTACCCCTCTGCTGACGAGATCGATGCGGCCGAGGAGCCGATCGTGAAGGCCACCATCATCACCCCGACCGAATACATCGGTGGCATCATGGAGCTTTGTCAGGAGAGGCGCGGCACATACCACGACATGAAGTATCTTGACGACGTACGGGCAGAGCTCCACTATTCTCTCCCCCTCAACGAGATCATTTACGATTTCTTTGATGCACTGAAAAGCCGTAGCAAGGGCTACGCTTCTCTGGATTATGATTTTGACGGCTACCGTCAGAGCAAGCTTGTAAAGCTGGACTTCCTCCTCAACGGCGATCCCGTGGATGCGCTTTCCTTTATCGTTCACGAGGAAAAGGCCTACACACGCGCCC
>JAZOOW010000105.1:0-10138 GCA_045655145.1 Eubacteriales bacterium
GTATCGCCGCAGGAAACCGCCGTAGCCCCCGGGCTCTCGGTGCGTGAAAATCTTGCCTTGATGTGCGGCGTTCACGGCTTTTCCGCGGATAAGCGGGAAGAGAAGATCAAGGAGCTTGCGGGGCTTCTCGGCCTTGAAAGCGTCATCGGCAGAAAAGCCGGAAAGCTGTCGGGCGGCTGGCAGAGAAGGCTCAGCATAGCCATGGCTCTGATCAGCGAGCCGAGGATCCTCTTTCTTGATGAGCCGACGCTGGGGCTTGACGTGATCGCAAGGAGCGATCTCTGGGATCTGATCCGTTCCTTAAAGGGGAAGGTCACGATCATGTTAACAACACACTATATGGAGGAGGCCGAGGCACTATCTGACCGCATTGCGATCATGAGGGATGGCAAGCTTCTCGTGTGCGATACAGCCGAAGGGATAAAAAAGACGGCAGGCACCGATAAATTTGAAGAGGCCTTTATTCGTATTGTAAAGGGGGTGACGGGATGAGAATGCTTGCTTTTGCTCATAGAAATACAAAAGAGATCATGCGCGATCCCCTGACAGTGGCCTTTGGCCTCGGCTTTCCGCTGGTTTTGATCCTGCTCTTAAGCGCGATCCAGGCAAACGTGCCCGTGTCGCTTTTTGAGATAGAACAGCTTGCTCCGGGGATCACGGTGTTTGGACTTTCTTTTATGACGCTCTTCTCCGCAACGCTGATCGCCAGGGACAGAGGTAGCTCACTCCTTCAAAGACTGTACACAACACCGCTAAGACCGCTTGACTTTATTCTCGGTTACACGTTGCCGATCATTCCGGTTTCCGTCGCGCAAAGCGTGATCTGCTATGCCGTTGCTATCTTCCTCGGTCTTGATGTTACGGTCAATATCCTGCTTGCCGTCCTGTTCATCATACCTATCTCGGTTCTTTTCATCGCCCTTGGACTCCTCTTTGGCAGTATTCTGAACGACAAGCAGGTCGGCGGCATATGCGGTGCCTTGCTTACGAATCTATCCGCTTGGCTGTCGGGCACGTGGTTTGATCTTGACTTGGTAGGCGGTGCATTCAAGGAGATCGCCTACATGCTCCCCTTTGTTCACGCGGTGGAGCTTGAACGCGCCGTGCTTGCGGGGGACTTTTTTGGCATCTTCCCTCATGTATGGTGGGTACTCGGATATGCCGTGGTATCGCTCTCTGTCGCGGTGTGGCTGTTTTTGCGACAGATGAAGAAGCAATAAGCGTGGAATCCCCTCTCTTCAAGCAGAAGAGAGGGGATTCTTTGTTTTTTCTTTTTTACGCATAAGAGCGTGTGCTTGTGTCAAGAATATAGGTGGAGAAAAAACGAAAGGAAGGAAATCTTTATGTCACCAAAAGAACTCTTGTATATTGAGGATGCGCTTGGACACGAGAAGCAGATCGGTGCCGTCTGCCGTGAGGCGGAAAATCAACTGACAGACAATGATCTCAAAAGCTTGGCAGGGCGTCTGTCCCAGCAACACACACAATGCTTCGCCCGCTTTTACGGGCTCTTGAAATGAAGAGAGGAGAATGAAAATGGCAGATGACAGACAGATTATGGAGAATCTGCTCCTGAATTTGAAGGGCGCGTGCGATCTGATGATGCACGGTGCCATCGAATCCGCAACACCGGACGTGCATGAGGCCTTTACCCGCAGCTTCCAGGAAACCCTGCAAATGCAGAACACGGTATACGCCAAAATGGCAGAGAAGGGCTGGTATCCTTCCTCTGCCGTAGAGCAGACCAAGATCGAGGCGGTCAAGCAAAAGTTTGCAACCACCAATTGAAAAAGAAAAAGGTAATGAAGGGGAGATTCTCATAAGGATATTGAATAAAATCTAAAAGAGAATACCGCCCGGATGTGCAAAAGAAAGAAGATCCAACATGGGGCTCATGTTGGATCTTCTTGTTGTCTAACGGTTAGAAAGCTTTGTCTAAGTCTATTCTGGTGCAAACAAAAGTTGTAAAAAAGCTTAAATTCATCTAATTTAGGAGGTTTTTTGTAGTTGTTTTACTAAAAGCAGCCGTTTTCGCAACTCAAGGTTGCTGAAAAATCAATGTAAAGTTGGTTGTCAACAGATGAAGTGAGTGATATAATGTATATGTATAGTTAGCATAACGCAAGGCTCACAAACAAATTTTAAGGAGAGGCTACTATGACAATCGATCAGAAAATCGTACAGCTTAGAACTGCGAAGGGCATTTCTCAGGAGCAGCTTGCTGAAATTCTGGGCGTTTCGAGGCAATCCGTTTCCAAGTGGGAGATGGGGCAAATGCTTCCCCAAATAGACAAGGTGCTTCGGCTTTCCGAGATCTTTAATGTATCCACCGATGAACTCTTGTGTGAGAAGGTCGACATACCGAGATCGTCCATCGAGAAAAGGAAGAATAAATACTTCGGAACCGACGGCTTCAGAGGTGAGGCTAACGTAACGCTAACATCTATGCAGGCATACAAATTGGGCAGATTTCTCGGCTGGTATTATGCCTCAAAGCTATCAGGCTGCAGCAAATCAGGGTACCGTCCGCGTATCGTCATAGGTAAGGACACTCGCCGTTCAAGCTACATGCTGGAATACTCCATAGTGGCAGGCATCACGGCGTCGGGGGCGGATGCCTACATGCTTCATGTAACCACTACCCCCAGCGTTTCGTATGTGACGCGACAGGACGGGTTTGATTGCGGCATCATGGTTACCGCATCGCATAACCCATACTACGACAACGGCATAAAGGTCATCAACGCGCACGGAGAAAAGCTTGATGATGAGACGATTTCCTTGATTGAAGCATATATAGACGGCGACCTTGCTGCCCTCGGCGTAGCGGGCGATGATCTCCCCTTGGCACAAAAGGCACATATCGGGTGCATCCACGACTATGTTGCGGGAAGAAACCGTTATATCGGTTACCTCATATCCATCGCGTCCAATTCCTACAAAAACCTCAAGATAGGTCTTGACTGTGCAAACGGTGCTTCATGGAACATCGCAAATGCGGTATTCAGCGCACTTGGCGCGCAGACGTATGTTATCGGAAACGAGCCGAACGGTCTTAACGTTAATGAGAACTGCGGCTCCACCCATATGGAAAACCTGCAAAGGCTCGTTAGGGAAAAGCATCTTGATATAGGATTCGCATTCGACGGTGATGCTGACAGATGCCTTGCTATAGACGAGAACGGAAACATCGTCGACGGTGACGCTATCATCTATATTCTCGGCAAGCGTCTCAAATCCAAAGGGACTCTTAACGACGATACCGTAGTTATGACGGTCATGTCCAACAGCGGATTTATCGCAAGCTTGGAGAAGATAGGCATCAAGTGCGTTCAGACCGCAGTAGGTGATCGCTTTGTGTATGAATGTATGCAGAACAACGATTACACGATCGGTGGTGAGCAGTCGGGTCACATCATTATGAAAAAGTACGCCACTACGGGCGACGGAATACTCACAGCCATCATGCTGGCGGAAGAGGTATGCGATTCCAAAACCACGCTTTCAAAGCTTGCGGAGCCAATAAAGCTCTACCCGCAATATCTTCAGAATGTCCGTGTAAAAGACAAGGCCGCGGTAATTGCCGACAAAAATGTAAAAAAGCAGATAGAAAACGTTGAAATGCTCCTCAATAAGAAGGGAAGGGTTCTTCTTCGTCAAAGCGGTACCGAACCGGTTATCCGCGTGATGGTTGAGGCCGAGACGCACGAGAAGTGCGTCGAATATACCGAAATGCTGGTAAATGCCATCAAGGACGGAGGGCATTGCGTTGAATAAGCTTGTTAAAACCAAAGATCTTTATGCAGTCGTTCCCGATCACCTTGCACCCCTTTTTGATTCCTGCGAATACCCGTGGGAAATGCTCCCCAAGATAAAGAATTATATCCTTGACCTCCTTGAAAAAGGCATACGCGGATATACGCTTATATCCGAGAATGTGCTCGTGGGCGAGCGGGTTAAAATATATCCCACAGCCACAATTGAAGGCCCCACCATTATAGGTTCAGACTGTGAAATACGCCCCGGTGCCTTCATCAGAGGAAACGTTATTACGGGTTCGGGCTGCGTGATCGGAAATTCTTCTGAATTAAAAAACTGTATTCTACTTAACCATGTACAGGTTCCGCATTATAACTACATTGGGGATTCGATCCTTGGTTATAAGGCGCACACCGGAGCGGGTACGATATGCTCAAACCTCAAGACCGACGGCAAGCCGGTGGTTATACACGGTGCCGTTGACTATGAAACGGGGCTGCGTAAGGTTGGTGCAATTCTTGGCGATAATACAGATATAGGGTGCAATACCGTTCTTAATCCCGGAACTGTCGTAGGTAGAGGTACGTCGGTGTATCCTATGACGAGGTTGCGGGGAGTGTATCCCGAAAACAGCATCGTAAAGAGCGAAAAAATCTACGTGAAGAAGGAGACAATGTAATATGTGTGGAATTATGGGATTTTCCGGAAGCGGAGAAGCAAAACAAAAAATCATAGAGGGGCTTTATTCGCTTGAATATCGCGGATATGATTCTGCGGGTATAACAGTTGGAAACGGCGAAACGCTTCAAACCGTGAAATGCAAGGGCAGAGTTTCCTTGCTTGATGAAAAAACGGCTTCTATCGCCGATGACTGCTTCTTTGGAATCGGTCATACCCGTTGGGCAACGCACGGTGAGCCATCAGAAAGAAACGCGCATCCGCACTCTTCCGAAAGTGTTACTCTCGTTCATAACGGAATTATTGATAATTACCTCGAGATTCGAGAGGCTCTCTCTCATGAGGGGTATTCGTTCAGAAGCGAAACCGACACCGAGTGCATCGTTCATTTGCTTGATAAGGAGTATAAAAAGCATCACGAGCCATGGTCGGCTATCAATTCCGTCATCTCAAGCCTTAAAGGAGCGTTTGCCCTTGCCATCATTTTTCATGACCGTATGGGTGAAATATGGGCGGTAAGAAGAAACAACCCGCTCATTCTGTCCTGTGCAGACGGATCTTCTTATCTCGCTTCTGATATACCTGCAGTTTTAAGATATTCAAAGAGTATTGTGCGTCTTGCTGATGATGAAATCGCTTGTCTTAAAGCGGGAGCTGTAATTCCTTATGATAAGTCAGGAATGGAAAAATCGGTCAAATTTGAGACGGTTTCGTGGGATTTTGAGATGGCAAGAAAGGATGGCTACGAGCATTTTATGCTCAAGGAAATACATGAGCAGCCTGAAGCCGCATCCCGCACGGTGAAGCCTTACATTTCGACATCCGGCCTGCCCACTCTTGAAAAAATCGGCATTTCAAATAAGCTTCTCTCGGAATTTGACGGCGTATCCATCATTGCATGCGGTTCCGCTTATCATGCAGGGCTTATCGGAAAAAATCTGATTGAAAAAATGGCTAAAATTCCGGTTTTCGTAACGCTCGCATCTGAATATAGATATGATCCGCCGGTAGTCACCAATAATCCGCTCATCATAGCGATTTCCCAATCGGGTGAAACCGCTGACACGCTGGCTGCGCTGAAGCTTGCTAAGGAATCGGGCGCTCCCAGCCTTGGAATCATCAATACGGTTGGCTCTGCCATCGCGCGTGAAAGCGATTACGTGCTTTATACAAATGCGGGTCCGGAAATTTCCGTAGCTACAACAAAAGGATATACCACGCAGCTTTCGGCCATGTTCTTGCTTGCTGCGGCTCTTGCTCATGCAAAAGGAAATATCACAGATGCTTTTGCTAAGGATTTCTTAAATATTCTGTCAAACGAGGTTCCTTCAGCCATATCAAACGTCATTTCGCGAAGATCGGAAATTGGCATGCTTGCGAAAGAGATCGTTGATAAAAGCGATCTTTATTTCATTGGCCGCGGTTCTGACTACGCGGCATCGATAGAAAGCTCCCTTAAGCTGAAGGAGGTTTCGTATATTCATAGTGAGGCTTATGCAGCCGGCGAGCTTAAGCACGGAACGCTTTCGTTAATAACAGACGGAGTGCCCGTAGTAGCCTTGGCTTGCGACGAAAAATATCACGATAAAATGATAGGCAATATAAGGGAAACGAGAGCGCGCGGGGCTTTTGTGATCCTCGTTTGCAAGGACAACATGAAAGACCCCGACCTTTATTCGGATAGGGTTTTCCTGATTCCCAAGATTGACGGAATATTTACCCCCTTTGTATCAGTGGCGTTCTCGCAGCTTCTGGCGTATGAAACGGCGTTCCTCCGCGGATTCGATATAGATCGCCCGCGCAACCTTGCAAAATCCGTTACGGTAGAATAAAACGAGGGGCTTTTCATTTGGCAGGGGGATGAACGACCGGAAAATCCCGACACAGTCATTGGATGTCCGTTTTCGCTACATCCTCAAGCGCATCCATGAAAAAGCGTTGAAAAAACCAATTAAAAAAGAAAAAGGCGGAGAGCTCAAAGCTCTCCGCCTTTTTCACGCCGAGCACCGCATGGTTAAATCAATATCCTTATGCAAAATGACTTAAGCCATGCCTTTTCCTTCGCGGTGAATTATTTCTCGGCCGCGGGAACGATCACCTCGCCCTTGTAAGAACCGCAGTTCTTGCAAACGCGATGGGTCAGGTTCATTTCGCCGCATTTCGGACATTTCGTCATTGTGGGCGCATCAAGCTTCCAGGTGCTGGATCTTCTGGAATCTCTGCGAGCCTTGGAAACCTTTTTCTTCGGTACTGCCATGGTGGTACACCTCCTGCATTCGTTTGCGCATAACGCGCATCATATTTTTATTTTTTTATATCAGCTTCGGGCGGCTCTTGATCCTCGTTAAACTCGCGGAGGAGTTCAGCAAGCGGAGCCAAGCGCGGATCGATCTCCTTTTCCTCACAGGTGCAAGGTCCTTCATTGAGATCCTTTCCACAACGTGAGCACAGGCCGGCACAATCCTCTCGGCAGAGGATCTTGGAGGGGAACTCCAAAAGGAGCATCTCTGACAGCTGCTCGTCCACATCCAGAAAACCGTTGTGCACGACCACATAGTCATCCGCATCCTCCTCGCGGATATCCTCCATGAGCTTTGCCGGCGCTACCGTTTTTTCAAAACGGAAGGAGAATGTGCCGGACACCTCGCAAAGGCAACGCGCACATGCGGTGGTATAGGGGATGGAAGCCGATAGTACCATGCGCATGTAGCCTGCGGTATTGGTGATCTCACCAAACACGTGCAGGGGAGAGGGAAAACTGATGCCAAAGAGATTGCCAATCTGACCGTCGGACTCCTCGGGATCGATCTCCAGGGAGAAGTCGATGGGCAGAACGCGTATATCCTCTGCAAGCAGAGGGCGAAGATCAAGTTTCATAGCGCCTCCTTATGCATTGGAATTGCGTAAAAATGACGGGTCTGTCAAACGTCTACAAGATATTATACACAAAAGAAAGTGAATTGTCAAGGGCTCTTTTGAAATAAATTTGCGGAAAAGGCAAAAACTTCACAAACTGTCTGTTGACAAAAAATGCGCGCTCCTGTATAATGGAGAAAAAGCACAAAAAAGAGGAAAAAGGATGAAAAAAGTCTTTCGCGCCTTGAAAATATGCATCGTGATCGCGATATTCTCCGTGATCGCGCTTCTTATAGGACGCATCATGCTGTCCAACCATTACCCAAGTGGGATGAAGGATCTTTACCCAAGCCAAAATCTTCTGGCCGCCTGCGCAGACGGAGAGCGGATCGAGGTGCGCACACAGGCACTCCTTTATTCTTACGACGATCCCAAGGACACAAGGCTGATGGCCAACCATTTTTATTATTCGCCTGCGGCGGGAGAGGTACAGGTCACCGTGCGCTACAATACGAGCATTCTCCCCAAAGTGAAAGAGGATTTTAAGCTTGACGAGGTGCCGCAGCCGAGCGCGGATCTGTTCGTCTTTTTCCTCGAGGATGAGAAAAACGGCATTCTGTATCCCCTGACACATATCGAAACCGATTCTTATCTCATGTATCAGTATGCAAAGCTCGTGTTCAGCGGTGTGGAATTTTGTGAGGAAACCGAGAATCTTTGTGTGATCGCTTATTACAAGGGAGCTGTGGATGAAACAGGCAAGGATCCCTATTCTCATATCACCCTTTATCACAAATCGCTTGCCGCCGATGACGGTGTTTTTACCGTAGGGGAGGAGGATCTTCGCTGATGGATCGGGATAAAAGTCCGAAGGAGCTCCGCTACGCCCCGCGGCCGCAAAACCGCCGTGCAAGCATTCTCTGGATCGGACTTTTTTCGCTTTCCGTGCTGGCATTTGCCGCATCCTTTGCTCTGCCGGCCTACGGAGGTACGGTGCAGATGGCCTCGGTGATCGGTATTGTGATGGGGCTGTTTATCGCGTACAGGTTTTCCTTTTCCTCGTACACCTATGTTCTGACACACCTTGGTGACAAGGGACTCTACTTTCTGGTAGAGCAACAGCAGGGAAAGCGGAGCACGCTGATTTGTGAGCTACCACTCAAGCGCATCCGTTCCGTGACGGCGTTGGACGGTGACGGAAAAACCGTACGCGGCAAGTGTTTTTCCTGTGTTACCACGATGGGCGGCAGCAAATACCAGCTCGTTCGTGCCATGGGCGAAAAAGAGGATGTTCTTGTCAAAATTGAAGCAGACGAGGCGTTTCTCGCCGCCTTCCGCACCCTGCTTGCCTCCGTGCAGGATGCGCCCGAAACAGAGTAAAGCAAGAGAGCCGTTGCAACGCAACGGCTCTCTTCTTGTTTGTTGAAGGAATGATTGGCTCCATGTGCTGTTGGCTTCGGTTCCTTTAAGCGTTATCGTTTTCCGAGCCGGTCGGGTTCTGGATACTGTAGGCAACGTTTACCAAATGGTCGGCAACTCTTTCAAGGCCTGCTACCGTAGAGAAGAAATAAGCACTCAGCTCGATGCGGCAATCTCCTGCGGAAAGACGCTCAAAATGACGGGCGGATAACCGCTTTTTGTGGGCATCCATGGCATCCTCCATCGCGGAGATCCTTTGGAGCAGGGAGGCATCCGTGCTGTCAAAGACCTGCACGGCAAGATCAAACATCTCGCTGACCTCGCGGTGCATATCCCGCAGCTCATCAAGAGCCATCTCGGAGAAGCGGAGCCCCTCGTTTTTCATCTGTACGCCGATGTCGGCAAAATTCTCTGCATGGTCGCCGATACGCTCAAGGTCGTTGAGGACGTGGAAATAAGAGCCGATGGCCTTTTCATTCTCCTCGCTGACAAGAGAAGCGAGGCGCACGAGATATTTTGTCAGAGCGTGGTTGGTAAAGTCGATGGTCGCCTCAGTCGCGTAGACCTCGTCGGCAAGCTTTCCTGTCTGCGTGCAAAGCTCGTCAAAGGACTTTTGCAGGTTCTCCTGTGCCAAGGACGCCATATATTCGATTTCTTTTTTCGCCTGCATCTGGGCAACGGCGGGTGTTTTCAAAAGGCGCTCATCAACGAATTTCAGCTGACGCTTGTCCGCTTCATCTGCGGTCTTGTCACGGATGACAAGCTCGGAGAGGGCGACCAGCTGCTTGATAAAGGGGAGGAGAAGCAGGGTCGTTGTTACGTTAAAGAGAACGTGGAACCAGGCAATCTGCATCTCGGGGGACGGGAATATATAGGCAAGAGCCTGTGCCATAGGGGTTGCAAAGACCCAGAGGAATGCCGTAAAAAGTGCCGTTCCGATGACGTTAAAGGTCAGATGGATAAAGGCGGTGCGCTTGGCGTTGGGCGCAGTGCCAATGGCGGCCAAAATGGCGGTGACACAGGTACCGATGTTTGTACCCAGTACGATGAAAAGCGCATTTTCCACCGTTAGAGCGCCCTGCCCAACCATGACAATGATTAAACCGGTTGCGGCGGAAGAGCTTTGGATGAGTGCTGTGAACAGCGTACCGCAGAGAATTAAAAGAAGCGGAAAATCGATGCTGGCGAAGATTCCTGCAAAGAAATTCTTGATCTCCGCATTGCCAAAGGCTGCACCCATAGCATCCATGCCCACAAACAAAAGACCAAAGCCGCATAAAATGCCGCCGATCTGCTTGACCTTCTCCTTTTTGATGAACATCATCATCACGCCGACAAAGGCAAGTGCTGATGCGTAGAGAGAAACGTCTAGGGCAGAGAAGGAAAGCATGATGCCTGTGATGGTGGTACCGATGTTGGCACCCAT
>JAZOOW010000106.1:0-8276 GCA_045655145.1 Eubacteriales bacterium
CGACGATGCGCTTACGCTCCTGCTTGCAGGGCGCGCCGATGAGGCAATGAACCGCTACTCGAAATAAAAGAACCGCCCCGCCCTCACGGCCGGGCGGCTATCCCTTGTTTACCGAAGGACGGCTCTGCCGTCACCACCATATACCCACGGAGCGGCACCGTATGCCGCATACACCATGAGAATTATCACCGACTGCCTCCGCGCCGAGCGCGATTTTGCCGCGCTCCTCTCCTCTCTTGGCGAGCAATGGACGGCCCTCTCGCCGCTTCCCATTGCGGTCAACGGGCTTTCGGGCGGGGCGGCGGATACCGCCGCAGTTGAGCTCGCGCGTGCCTCGCACGACGGGGGGCATCCCACCCTCCTCCTTGCCGCCGATGATGCGGCTTGCCGCCGTCTGGCCGCGCTTCTGACTGATAGCGGCGTTCCCGCTCTTGCCTACCCCACAAGAGATCCTATCCTGCATCCGATCGTTGCCTCCCACGCCCGAGAGCGTGAGAGGCTCTTTGTGCTTCATTCCCTCGCGGAGGGGAGCTGTGACGTGATCGTCACCACCCCGTCAGCCGCCCTTTCCTATACCGTGCCGCGCGCGCGGCTGTCTGCCTCCGCGCTGACGCTGTCGCGCGGCGGCGAGATCTCCCCCGATCTGCTGGCAGAACGCCTGACCGCCCTTGGCTACGCCCGTACCGAGGCCGTGGAGGGGGAGGGGCAGTATGCACGGCGCGGCGGCATCTTTGATATTTTTGCCACGGGTGAGGCCTCGCCCGTGCGCATGGAGTTCTTTGGCGACGAGATCGACCGCATGGGGCATTTTGATCCCATCACCCAGCGCATCTTTGCGCCTTGTGAGCGGCTCTCCCTTCTCCCCTCCGCCGAGGTCATCCCCGACGGGGAGGCGCGTGCACGCATCGCACGGGAGATCGACCGTGCGCTTGGCCGCGCGGACGACGTGGGGCGCGCCGTTCTTGAAAAGGAACGCGCCATGCTGGAGGCAGGGCTGGCTCTTCCCTTTGCCGACAAATATATCTCTCTCATCTACCCCGAAAAGGCGTGTCTCCTCTCCTATTTTGAGGGCAAGGCGCGCACGACCGTGCTCCTCATTGGCACAGCCGAGGTCAAGAGTGCCCTCTCGGGAGCACTTTCCCTCATGGACGAAACCGTGACGGCCGAGCTTGAGCACGGCACGATCTCCCCCTCCCTTGCCCGTTACGGAGGCAAGGAAAGCGACCTTCTTGCCTTTTTCACGACACACGCCCCCGTTCATCTGAATGCATTTGGCGGCGGACTTGGCTCTATGCGCTGTGCCGCGCTCTTTGGCTTCCGCGCGCGTGGCGGCGTTTCCTATGCCGACAAGGGTGAGCTTCTCCTTGAGGATATCCGCAATCTCATGGATACGAAATATCGCATTCTCCTGGCGGCCTCCGGCCGTGCGGAGGCCGCCGCCGTAGCCGAGCAGCTGCGCGCGGCAGGGATCTCTGCCGCCCCCGTATCGGCAGACGAGCCCTTTGATGCGGCCACGCGCCGGATCGGCACGGTGTATATCACCACCGTCACCGAGGATGTCTTTTCGGGTGGCTTTGAGCTGCCCACCTCCCGCATTGCCGTTTTATCTCTGCTCCCCGACGACGGCACGCGCAAGCGGCGGGGCGCACGCCTCCGCCACAGAAAGCGCGGTGTTCCCGCAGGCGAGCGGCTTCTTTCCTACGCCGACCTGCGTGACGGCGATCTTGTGGTGCACGCCGTACACGGCATCGGCCGCTTTGGCGGCATGACCACCATGACGGTGGACGGCGTGACACGCGACTATATCACCATTTCCTACGCCGGCACGGATAAGCTCTTTTTGCCTGCCGACCGACTGGAGCTGATCACGAAATACATCGGCACCGAGGCCGAGGGCGGACGGGTGAAGATCTCCCGTCTTGGCGGTGCGGAGTGGCAGAAAACCAAGCTCCGCGCCCGTGCCGCCGCACAGGATATGGCACGCGACCTGATCTCGCTGTATGCCACCCGTATGCGCCGCCCGGGACATGCCTTCCCGCCCGACGACGAGATGCAAAGAGAGTTTGAAAACGCCTTTGCCTTTGAAGAAACCGACTCACAGCTGGAGGCAAGCCTTGACATCAAGCGCGATATGGAGCGCCCCGTGCCGATGGACCGTCTGCTTTGCGGCGACGTGGGCTACGGCAAGACCGAGGTCGCGCTCCGTGCCGCCTTCAAGGCGGTGGCCGACGGCAAGCAGGTGGCGATCCTTGTGCCGACCACCATTCTTGCCATGCAGCACTACGAAACCGCCCTCTCCCGTATGCGCGGCTTCCCCGTGACGGTGGAGATGCTCTCGCGCTTCCGCACACCGAAGCAGGCAGAGGCCATTTTGCGCCGCGTGCGGCGCGGTGAGGTGGATATCCTCATCGGCACGCACAAGCTCCTCTCGCGCGCGCTTGCCTTCCGCGATCTTGGCCTTCTCATCATTGACGAGGAGCAACGCTTTGGCGTGGCGCAAAAGGAAAAGCTGAAGATGCTTTCCGAGAACGTGGATGTTCTGACGCTGACGGCCACCCCCATCCCCCGTACCCTGAACATGGCGATGAGCGGCATCCGCGATATGTCCCTGCTTGATGAAGCGCCGAGCAACCGCCTGCCTGTCGAAACCTACGTCATGGAGCATGACGACCTCATCATCGAGGAGGCAATCCGCCGCGAGCTCCGCCGCGGTGGGCAGGTCATTTATCTCTATAACCGCGTGAGCAGTATGCAGACGGTGGCCGCGCGCCTTACGCGCGCCCTGCCCGATGCGCATATCGTGTCCGCGAACGGCCAGATGAGCCGTGAGGAGCTGGAGGAGATCTGGGGCGACCTTGTGCGGGGCGAGATCGACGTGATCCTGTGCACGACCATTGTGGAAACCGGCGTTGACCTGCCGAACGCGGGCACGCTGATCATTGAGGATGCCGACCGCATGGGGCTGTCCCAGCTCCATCAGCTGCGCGGCCGCGTTGGCCGCTCCGAGCGGCAGGCGTATGCCTATTTCACCTTCCGCACAGGCAAGGTGCTCTCCGAGATCGCCGCTAAGCGACTGGCCGCCATCCGCGAGTACGCGGGCTTTGGCGCGGGCTTTAAGATCGCGCTCCGCGATCTCGAGATCCGCGGCGCGGGCAACCTCCTGGGGGCCGAGCAGCACGGCAACATCGAGGCGGTGGGCTACGAGCTGTATGTGCGCCTCCTCCACGAGGCCATTTTAGAGGAAAAGGGCATCACGCCCGAGAAGAAGCTAGAGGCTACGGTGGAGATCCGCGCCGACGCGCACATTCCCGAGCGTTACATCGCCGCTACCGCCGCCCGTATGGAGATGTACAAAAAAATATCCGCCATTGCCTGCGCGGAGGATCGCACGGACATCCTCTCCGAGTTTGCCGACCGATTCGGCAAGCCGCCGCGCCCTGTTCTCCGCCTGCTTGACGTGGCACTCTGCCGCGCGCTGGCGGCCGAGGCCTCTGTCCTGCGTGTGGAGGAAAAGGGCGGTGTTCTCACCCTTGCCCTCGGCGAGCTGGATCTTGCCTCCTGGTCGGTGCTGTTTGGCGAGCGAAATAACCTGAAATTTTCAAAATCCGCACCCCCGTGTGTTCTGTACCGCTTGGCGGCAGGCGAGGATGCGGCAGAGGCGGCCGTGGCACTTCTTTCCCGTCTTTTGGCGGTCAAGAGAGAATCGGATGCCGAAAAAACGAAGGGAGAAGATCAATGATGCACAAAAAACCTGCCGCAACACGGCTCCTGTCCCTCTTCCTTGCGCTCCTTCTTCTTTTGCCCCTGTCTGCCTGCGGAGGCTGCGGCGGCACAAGCCACCCTGTGGTGATGGAATACGAGGGACTCCGCCTCTCCGAGGATATTTACCGCTACTGGCTCTCCTGCTACCGCGCACAGTTCGCCTCGCTTGAAAAGGAGTACACCACCGACCGTCTTTACGAGATCGCGGATATCAACATCCGCAAATCGCTCATCGCGGCGGCCATGTTTGACCGCCTGGGGCTGCAGCTGGACACGCTGGCGCGCAATCAGATCAATGCGGCCATGGAGCAGCTGGTGTCCGATGCGGGCGGCACGCGCGAGGCACTGAATGAAATGGCCGCCCCCTACGGGATCGACTATGATGGGCTGAAGACCGCCATTTCCTATGAGCAAAAGGCGGCCGCCCTCCTTTCCTATCTCTTTGGCGACAAGGGCCTTTATGCCATCACGGATGAGCAGTACGAAGCCTATTATCAGCAAAATTACCGCCGCGTGCGCGTCCTGACCGTCCTTTACGTGACCTATCAGCTGGACGACGACGGCGAGCGCATCTTTGATGAGAAAACGCAAAGCTACGTGTATATCCGCAAATCGGGTGCCGCGCTTGAGGCACAACAGGCAAAAGCCGCTGCGGTACGCGCAGGCGTGGCCTACAACCTGTCCGACGAGAGCTTTCTTTCGCTCATGAAGACCTACAACGAGGACACCGTGAAGAAGGATGCCTACCCGAACGGCTATTACTTCACGACGGGTGTGGATTATTCCGCCTATATCCCCGAGATCCCCGCGGCGGCCGTTGCGCTTCGGGACGGAGAGGTCATCGAGGTAGAGAGCGAGTACGGCGTGCATTTTATCTACGCGCCGGGCAACGACAAGGGTGCCTACGCCGACGAGAAAAACGAGGACTTCTTTACAGACTTTGAGGACCGTGTGCGGATGTCCTTTTATGAAACCTATATTGAAGCACGCCTGCCGGACGTGAAGGTGTACCGCGAGGTAAAGGACAAGATCCTCTACACCGACGTGCCGCGCAATTACGATATTTACTGGTAAGGAGCTTCCTATGGCAAGACAAAAATGGCGCGGAGGCGCGATGCTCGCGCCCGTTCCGCCTGCGCTGGTCAGCTGCGGCGACGGCGAAGAAAAAAACATTCTGACGGTGGCGTGGACGGGTATCCTCTCCACCGTGCCGCCGCGCACCTATATTTCGGTAAGACCGCAACGGCACTCCTATGAGATCATCAAAAGGACGGGGGAGTTCGTTATCAACCTTTGCCCCGCCGAGCTGGCGCGCGCCGCGGATTTTTGCGGCATGTACACGGGCGCGAAGGTGGATAAGTTTGCCCGTCTGGGGCTGACCGCCATTCCCTCGGAGGAGGTGGGCTGTCCCTCGATCGAGGAATGTCCCCTCTCGCTTGAATGCCGCGTGACCGAGATCCGTCCGCTCGGCTCGCACGATATGTTCACGGCCGACATCGTGGCCGTGACAGTGGACGACAGCCTCCTCTCCGCTGACGGAAAGCTCCATCTGGAGCGTGCAGGGCTCCTTGCCTATGCGCACGGGGACTACTTTGCCCTCGGTCGGCGCGTGGGCAGCTTCGGCTTCTCGGCAGTGAAGCATAAAAAGAACAAAAAGCCGCGCGGGCAGAGGGAGAAATAATCTCGTTATCCGTTTGCGTGGAAAAGGGGGCTTTGATGTATTATCTTCAACAAAAGCAATTCAAACCGGCAATGATTTTACACAAGTTAATTGAATATGGGATTATAATATGATAATCTTACGAGGTGCGAACAATGTATATAAAATTTGTGAAAAAATATTTGCCGTCATATTGTGAATTGGTTGTAACAGACCATTTAAAAGATGTAGTGTGTATTTGTGATTGTGTTCTGCTTGATAATGGAAGGATTCCTACGGAGGGAATGAGAATTGAAGCATTGAATGCATTCTTTTCAGACGAAACACAAAAGATAGTAAGAATAAACAATATAAAAAAACAAAGCTACAAATTATCCAAAGCAGGAATATGGGGCATGGCTTACAATTTGAGAGGGAAAATAGTCGATGCAAAAAGATATATTGTAAAGGTTTATGATTTTTATGTTAGTTTAGAATATCTATTCTCTTCTGAGTATATTGGTTCTCGAGAATTTCCATATAATGAGGGTGAATGGATTGAATTTGTCGCAGACAGATTAGATGCAATTGTTTAAACAATTTATAAACGGGGGGAACCACGTGAGTAGATTTTTATATTCCAACTTGTTAAAAATAACATTTGGTTCATTATAATGGGACTAAAGAAAAGCCTCCCTTGTGTAAAGGGAGGTGGCAGCCGAAGGCTGACGGAGGGATTGTAAAACGTAGAAATCGAGCAAACCAATCCCTCAGTCGCTAACGCGACAGCTCCCTCCCGGAGGGAGCTTTAGGACGCGTGCATCTTTAGGGGTATGGGCTTTGCCCTGTGCCTTTGTATTACAAAGGCGAAGCCTTCATTCATTTAGGAGAGTTGATCGATTATGGATGGGAATGGTTTAAAGAACAAATCTATGAATAAAACCAAAGTTATTATTTATCAAATGCCCCTGCTTGAAAGGATAATGGGGATATTCTCTGCAATATTTTTAACACTTATTCCAATAGCTTGTTTAATTCTAGGGTTTGAAAGAAAACTTGAAATGATAATCCTTTTGTTGGTAATGATCGCTTATTGTGCATATATGTATTTCCTTGTTTTTAAAACATATATGTGTTTGGATATTAAAAACAAAAAATTAATCATTCGTGAATTCCCGGGAATAAAAAAACGTGAATTGTCTTTGGAGAATATAAAAGGCATCCAAATATCCGATGATCCTCAGTATAAGCAATCATTTACGATTGATATAAATTATATGGGATATACTGAAAAAATCATCTCTTGGTCTGCACACCCCACTTGTAGATTAGCACTGTTTGGTGTGTACAGAAGGCAGACGAAAAGACTAAAGAAATTTGCTAAAAAATGCAATGCGTATCTTACAATCAAAGAAAACCTTGACTAAATCGCGCAGGGTAAGATTTATAACACTCTGCAGCAAAAGTACCGGTATGCAAAAAGCACTAAATTCGGTTGTTACAAGGTAGGATCTTTATTTCTATCTCGCATATAAAAATCCCCAAAAAGGGCGCGGCCGCGAATGGGTGTTATCCTTATCGGAGAAATCACGAATCAATTTGTTTTATTTGATTCGCAGTAAACAAATAATTAACCCCAACAGATTTTACAAAAGGTCTGTTGGGGTAGTTTCTATATGAAAGGGAGAGAACGTTATCCTAATTTATAAGTGTTTAAACACCATCCTTGTCCAGGAGTATTTTTCTTTTCTCTTAAAAAAACTTGAATTGCCGTATCCTTTTCTGTATAATAAGGACTTTCAATCATATCTCCTTCCTGATTATATCCGAAAAAACGATATACAGAACTACCATCAATGATTTCTCCGATAAGCTCTACTTCTTGTATTCTGGATTCACATTCGGGTTTTGAAAATGGCCGACCCTCGCTCATTGCTTCTTTCATTGTCGTAATTGCTTCTTCTTTAGTCTTAAATGTTCCTACATGATGTTCCGTCCAATATTTCTTGCCACATTCTTCCTGGGTAAGACTAATATACAAATTATATAGGATGTTCATACAATTATCTTTACCTTCTTTAAGCTCTTATTATTTTATCGCCAGTTTCGCCTTTGTATTACAAAGGCTTTGGGCAAAGCCCATCCCCATACTCTTCCGCGCATAATTCGTCATATCGCCAACGGAGTGGGTTTTCGTAGATATACCGCAAATGTTCTTCGTAGTCATCTCGGTTTCGGATAATGTGATCGTGGAACGATTTTTGCCAGATGCTTGTCCCAATCTGTTTTGAAACAATTCCTTTTAGCTGCTTGACAACCCGTGACATTGTAGGGGCGACCAGTGGTCGCCCGCATCCATCGGCGCAGACTCTTACTAAAAGGTGAATATGATTTGGCATGATTACGTAGCTTTCTATCGACAATGCGGGATAGGCTGAAGGAATGTTTTGTATGGCCTGATCGACCATTTTACCGTAGGTCGACAACTCAACATCTTGTGGGCGATCAATGATCGCCCCTACAGTATCTCTATCCATTTTCATCACCCACATCATTATAACAAAAATCGGCAGAGGAAACAATCCCTCTGCCGAAATTTTGTGCTTACGAATTCTCCGTTAAGAGTATCACGACAAAGTGGCCGCGCTTTTTGTTTTTGGGGGTGGCCTAAGCGGGCTCGAACTGATAAGCCCCTCGTCGACGAATTTTTGCGCCTTTCGGCGTCACTCGCCTTAAAAAGTCCACACTTTTCTGCACCTCGCGCCGCCAAAATCCATCAAAAATTCCTTCGGCGAGGGGTGCACGCAGTTTTCGGCGGGCAAATATTTCGGATAGACAAGGGAAAAATGCGTAGCAATATGCGGATATTGCAAGA
>JAZOOW010000107.1:0-12058 GCA_045655145.1 Eubacteriales bacterium
ATGTTACAGCCGTGAAAGGGCCGTGTCTTAGCCGCTTGACCAACGGGCCGAACAGGAATGCCGCCGGGCACCCCCTTGGTAGCGGAAGTCGGACTTGAACCAACGACCTGTCGGGTATGAACCGAATGCTCTAGCCAACTGAGCTATTCCGCCATGTGTGCACTTAACGCGCTCGATTATTCTATCATAGTTTTTTCCGTTTGTCAACACTTTTTTTCAAATTCTGTGCATTTTCCTCGGATTTTTTTATTGGTGTCTTGCATACGAGAAAGTTTTCTTCGTTTGCATTGTTAAAAAAATATCAAAGTTCATGCATTTTTTTGTAAAACCCCTTGACGGAAGGGGACTGTACGTGTATAATAGGGATAGTTCGCTAAAAAACGGCAATATTTGATGACAATACCGAAAGGAAAGACTCCTCCCGGGAGTCGGGTAAGACGTATGGAAAGAGTTTACAATTTTTCTGCAGGTCCTTCGATGCTGCCCGTGCCGGTTCTGAAAAAGGCCGCCGCGGAAATGCTGGATTATGGCAAAACGGGCATGTCCGTTATGGAGATGAGCCACCGCTCGCCCGAGTATGAGGCCATCATCGATGCGGCAGAGGCTTCTCTGCGCAAGCTGATGAACATTCCGGATAATTATAAGGTCCTGTTTTTGCAGGGCGGTGCCTCTACGCAGTTTGCGGCCGTTCCGCTGAACCTCTTGTCCGGCAGCAACCGTGCAGATTATATCATTACCGGCCAGTTCTCCAAGAAGGCCTACTCCGAGGCACAGAAGTACGGCGATATCGCGATCGTTGCCTCCTCGGCCGGCTCGAACTTCTCCTTTATCCCCACCGTTGACCGCACCGCCATCCGTCCGGATGCCGATTATGTGCATATCTGCTTCAACAATACCGTATACGGCACCAAGTTCCCCTATATTCCCGACACGGGCAACGTACCGCTGGTTGCCGATATGTCCTCCTGCATCCTTTCCGAGCCGGTGGACGTATCCCGCTTCGGTATGATCTATGCAGGCGCACAGAAGAACATCGGTATGGCCGGTGTGACCATCGTCATCGTGCGTGAGGACCTGCTCGGCAAGGCAAAGGAATGCACGCCCTCCATGCTGGATCTGAAGCTGATGGCCGATAACGGCTCGATGTACAATACACCCCCCTGCTACGCCATCTACATTGCAAAGCTCGTCTTTGATTGGGTACAGAAGATGGGCGGCCTTGAGGCGATGCGTGAGCACAATCAGAAGAAGGCGGCCATCCTTTACGATTATCTTGATAACCAGAACTACTATACCGCACCCGTTGAGCCTGCATGCCGTTCCATGATGAACGTCACCTTTGTGACGGGAAGCAAGGAGCTGGATGCCAAGTTCGTGACAGAGGCAACGGCGGCGGGCCTGCGCAACCTCAAGGGACACCGCAGTGTCGGCGGTATGCGTGCTTCCATTTATAACGCAATGCCGATCGAGGGTGTTGAGAAGCTTGTTGCATTCATGAAGAAATTTGCAGAGGAAAATCCGAAGGACTAAATTATGAAAAATATTAAGCTGATGAATAAGATCGCCGCTTGCGGCACCGATATCTTTCCCGAGAGCTATACCGTTTCGGCAGACGTAGAGAACGAGGACGGCATCCTCGTTCGCTCCGCCGGCCTGCATGAGATGGCATTTGCTCCCACCCTGCGCGCCATCGCACGCGCCGGTGCGGGTGTGAACAACATTCCGATCGACCGTTGCACCGAGGAGGGCGTTGTGGTATTCAATACGCCCGGTGCCAACGCCAACGCCGTCAAGGAGCTGACGCTGGCCGCCCTGATCCTTGCCTCCCGTAACGTTGCGGGCGGTATCGAGTGGGTAAATACCTTGCAGGGTACCACGGGCGTAGCCAAGGCGGTTGAGGCAGGCAAGGGTGCCTATGTCGGGCACGAGCTGACAGGCAAGATCCTCGGCGTTGTGGGTCTTGGTGCGATCGGCGGTCTGGTTGCCAACGCAGCAGATGCGTTTGGCATGTCGGTTATGGGCTGTGACCCTTACATTACCGTTAACGCCGCATGGGCACTGTCGCGGGCAGTTAAAAAGGCCGCTTCCTATGAGGAGATCTACCAAAAGGCCGATTACATCACCCTGCACGTTCCCTCCACGCCCGAAACAAAGGGCATGATCTCGGAGAAGACGCTCTCCATGATGAAGGACGGTGTCCGCATCATCAATATGGCACGTGCAGACCTCGTCAATGCCGCTGATATGAAGGCTGCTCTCGCCTCGGGCAAGGTTGCCGCTTACATTACCGATTTCCCGACCGAGGAGACGCTTGGCGTTCCCGGCGTGGTCAACATCCCCCACCTCGGTGCCTCGACCTACGAGTCGGAGGATCACTGTGCCGTGATGGCCGCCCGTCAGATGCTGGATTATCTGGAGAACGGTAACATCCGCAACTCGGTGAATTTCCCCGCACTTTCCATGGCGCGCAGCGGCATACAGCGCATCTGCCTGCTTCACCGTAACATTCCCAATGTGCTTTCCTCTATCACCTCGCTGGTGTCGGGAGAGGGGATCAACATTGAGAATCTGGCCAACGGCTCGCGCGGCGATGTTGCCTACACCATGCTGGACGTAGGTGCGCCCGTTTCCGAAAAGGCCATTGAAGGGATCAAGAAGATCGAGGGCATGATCCGCGTGACCGTGCTTTGATCGCATTACAAAAAACGGCGAGCATTTGCTCGCCGTTTTTTCTGTTTCGTGACACACGGGGTGGCGTTTTTTATGTCTGAAAGGTCAGCGGTGCATAGGATGCACCGATCAGTGCGCACAGATCCTTTGGCGAAACCTCTACCATAAGGCCGATCCGCCCCGCACTGAACAGAATGCTGTCAAAGGCGGCGGCACTTTCATCAACAAAGGTGGGGAAGCATTTCTTCATGCCGATGGGGGAGCAACCGCCGTGGACGTATCCCGTCAGCGGCAGAAGCTGCTTTTGCGGCAGCATGCAAACGCTTTTGACTGCGGCGGCACGCGCTGCGCGCTTCAGGTCGAGCGTAGCGTCCGAAGGGACAAGAAAAACAGCATGTCCGCCGTCGGCCGCTTGTGTCACCAGCGTCTTAAAGAGGCGCGCACGGGGAACGCCAATGCTGTCCGCCGCATGGACGGCATCCAGCTCGGAGGTGTCATAAGGATGTGCAAGATAGGGAATCTTGCTTTGGGCAAGAATACGCATAACATTGGTTTTCTGTATCTTTTCCACGGTCAGGTCTCCTCCTCTGCTTCGGGGAGCAGGTCCTCCTCACCCACGGGGAGCAGGAGCGTTTTCAGCGTGTTGTGTGCGTCAGGCAAAGCCGTTTCTCCGTCAAGGGTGGCGGGGAGCGTCGGCTCAAATTTCGCATAGACCTTCATCATGATGTAATCCAGGTTAATGCGGTTGCGGATAAAGGATACGATACCGCGCGTGCGCGGTGCCGTGATCGGCAGGGAGGAAAGAAGCCCGTCAAGCACCTCACGCCCCGGCACCTCACGCATGGAAAGCGAAACACCCTCATCGTCAAAAAGGAATTTGACACGCCGTGAATGAGAGGTTTCGGGGAAGACCACATCCATCATCAAAAGCCGTCCGCCCTCCTCGTTCACGGCAAAGGAGCCGCATATGGCAACTCGGTAAAGCTCACCGCATATATTCCATACGGTATGCGCATAGCGATAAAAGCCTACCTCTGCAAGGTAGAGGGCATCCTTGCCCTCGTCAAAGCTCACGTAGAACTTATCGCCCACAGTGGAAAAGGAGATTCCCCGCAGACCTGCGGAATGGTTGTTTTGGATCAGGCGGATAAAAAGCGGAAGAATGCCGCAGTTGTTCTCGGGGAAGGTGTAATGCTTGCCGGTCAGCTTGGCACATTGCTTGGGAAGCGGCTCAACCGGCTTTCCGCACAGGCGGTGCCAGAGGCGGTAGGGCCATCGGTGGGTTGGTAGGGGGCGCGCCCAAAGGCGTGTTTCAAAGAAATGCTTTTCCTCCTCACGCAGGCGGCGCAGTGCCGCGCGATTTTTGGGAAGCATGGCAGAGCGCTCAAAATCTCCGCCAAGATATTTTTCAATGATGGTGAGCATGCTGCTTCTTTGGAAAAACTCGCTGTTCCCTGCATTGGTCACAACAATGATGCGGTTTTTGGGAGAAACCCAAGCGTTTTGCCCCATCATGCCGTTAAAGAGAAAGTTGTTGCTGGTGCGAGAGGCCCAGATCTGATAGCCATAGTCGTACTCACCCGCATCAGAGGGAGTTTCTGTTTGGGTGTAGCAGGCCTCACGCACAAAGCCCTCCGGCAGGATGCGGCGCTCGCCAAGCATGCCGCCGTCCATCATCATCTGGGCAATCTTGGCAATATCCTCCTCTGCCATGTACAGGCCCCAGCCGCCCTTCTCGCAGCCCATCGGACACTTCTCCCAAAAGATGTGACGGATGGAAAGCGGCTCGAAAAGACGGGGAGTCAGGTATTCCACAAGCCCCTTTCCCGTTACGGCGCGGATGGCGGCGGCGAGAATATAGGTATTCATGCTGTTGTAGGCAAAGCGACTGCCCGGTTCTCCCTCCACCGAGGAGGAGAAATACGCCCGTACCCAGTTGACATCGGTAACAGAACCGGTTTCATTAAAGGTAACGCCGCTTGTCATCGTCAGAAGATGGCGCACGGTGAGCGCGCGCATTTTTGCGGAAATACGGGCAGGGATCTGCCCCTTGGCAAAGTAGCGGTGAATGGGGGTATCCAGCGCAAGGCCGCCTTCGGCGATCAGCATACCAACGGCAATGCCTGTGATGGATTTTGAAAGTGAGTGCGTCACATGGGGTATGCGGCGATCGTAGGGGGCGACAGAGGCCTCGGCAATAACGGCCCCGTCTGCCAGCACGGTGATGGCGTGCATGTTGACACGCCGACTGTGCTCCAGCTCCTCCAGCATGTCCGCAATACGATTGCTGGAAATGCCGCGGGATTCCGGTGTGGCACGCGGAAAGAAATTGTCCGCATACTCACAGCAGGCAGTCTTCGAGGGCAAATAGGGAATACGGCTGACGCTGGGAAGACCGCGCACAAAGAGATCGTAGACGAGAGAAAAGGATTTCTTTTGCTGTATAATATCCATATCAAGACCTCCTGTTCTTTAATAGCGACTGATGGGAAGCTCCTCATTGTCTGTGCCGTGCTCGACCGAGAGTACGGTAATATCGTAGGCATTGCCGGGGGCGATCTCGATATGAACACGGTCACCCGCCTGCCGTCCCATCAAGGCGCGTCCCACAGGGGATTCCTTGCTGATAAAGCCGCGCAGGGCGTCCTGGCGCAGGCTTGTCACCAGTTGGATTTTTTTCTCGGCACCCGTACGCTCGTTGCGGTATGTCACGATATCAAAAAGCCCGATGCCTCTATGGTTGCCCTGCGCGGGCTTCACGATATGGGCGGTCAGAAGCAGCTGCTCAAGATAGCGGATGCGGCTATCGTTGCGGCGGCGCTCACGCTTGGCGGTGCGGTATTCGTCATTCTCGCTTAAATCGCCGTATTCGCGTGTACGCTTGACCTCCTCGTGCAGGGAGGGGGAGAGGACACTTTTGCGGTACTCCAATTCCTCCTTGATCTTTTTGACATCAACCTCTGTGATTTCGTTGCGCATAGGGACCTCACCGTTTCTAGAATTAAGGTCAGTATATCATATGCCATTAAAAAAAACAAGGGTGGATTTGTAAAAATGCACCCCTTCTTGACAGGAGGCACGCATTGCCGTATAATAATAGAGCGGAAAAGGAGGAATACGATGGAGGAAGAAAGATTGACCGCCGCACGTCTGTCAGAGCTGGCCGAGAACTGCTATGCACGCGGTATCTATACCGAAAGCGAGTTTCTCGGTCTTGGTGAGCAGGATGTGCTTCATCGGATGGCACGGGAGCTGTCTTATGTGCCGTACACGCTTTTTGGTGGAACCGAGGGGTGTGAGCGAGTGCTCGTCCGCTTTGGAAGCGAGGAGATGCTTGGCTATCCACCGCCGCCATATCCGATCGCAACGTTGGCCGTCACGCCGCGCGCTCCCAAATTTGCCGAGTCGCTGACGCACAGGGATCTCTTGGGAGCACTGATGAGCCTTGGCATCCGTCGGGAATGTCTTGGTGATATTTTGATAGAGGATGGCCGTGCTACGATCTTTGTCTTGGAAAAGCTTTCCGCCTTCGTGTGTGAAGGGCTTAACCGTGTGCGCCATACGGAGGTGCAGGTCCACCCTGCAGAGCCGCCCCCGCTTGCCTGCGTGCGTACGGAGGAGATCAGCGTGCAGGTGGCCTCCCTGCGTCTTGATGCGATCTTCGCCGCGGTGCACCGCCTTTCCCGCGCGGACAGCAGTGCGCTGTTTGCCGAGCGACGTGTCTTTCTCGACGGACGGCTGATCATAGACGGCAGTACCGTAGCCCCGCTTGGCAGCATGCTGACGGTGCGCGGACTTGGCCGCGTGCGCCTTTTCGCTGTAACGGGATCATCTCGCAAGGGACGCACACATCTTACCGTGCAAAGGTTTCTGTGAGTGCTGATAAAGGGAATACAATCCTTTTGTGAAAAATTATAACTATTTACAAATTAGGTATTGCATTTTTGTTCAAAATCAGTTAAAATGGATGCGATTGATGTTTTTTCGAAGGAGATACATATGCTCTGGAATTTTTTTATATGGGAAGGGGATATGGCTGCGGCAGGACTTGAGCCCTGCGGGATGTTTTCACCAACACATCTCATTTTTACGGTCATTTGCCTTTTCGGTATATTTTTTGCAGTCCATCGCTCGCGTGGGATGACGGAAAAGCAGCTCGACAATATCGTTTTTCGCATCGCCATTGTTACCACCTGCCTTGAGCTTGGCAAGATCATCTTCAACTGGGTGAACGGCGGCTTTACCCCCAATCACTGGTTGCCCCTGACCTTCTGCTCCTTTGCCATCTATTCCTATTGGATGATTGCGTTTGGTAATAAGGAGGTCCATGAGATGGGCAAGGGCTATATCGTGGGCGGCGGCATCATTGCGGGCCTTACCTTCCTCGTTTTGCCCATGACCTCGGTATCGACCTACCCGATGTTCCATTATCTGTCCTGCTACAGCATGATCTTCCATTCGCTGATGATGTACGTGGGGCTCAGCTACCTCATCAACGGTTATTATACCTTTGATATCAAAACGGGGTATCGGAAATTTTTGCAGTTCTGCCTGCCCGCCTGCCTTTTGGCATTGACCGTCAATATCGTGTACGGATTCTTTGACAGCGTGCAAAATTGCAATATGATGTTCCTCTCCGATCCCTACAGGCTTGTGAACATCTTGCCCTTTGTCGGAGATGTATATCAGGCTGCCCCCTTCTTTTATTCGCTGGGCGTTTTGGCTGTCTATTTGACCATTCCGTTCTTTTTGCCGTACGGCATATCTCTCCTGACAAAACGGCGTCGCAGTAAAAAGGAAGAGGCACAGGAGCTTGCGCTCGAGCATGACCCCGATCTGATCGAAAAATAAGAGTATCCCGCCGCATATGCGGCGGAATTATTTGCAAGAAGGCTCCGCAGGGATATAACCCTGCGGAGCCTTCCTCTTTAGCGTATACGGGAGAGCGTCTGCACGCCGCGCGCCAGCGCGTCGGCGAAGAGAGAAAGCTCCTCCTCGGTGTTCGTGTGCGACAGGCTGACGCGGATACTGCAATCGGCCTCCCGCTCCGAAAGGCCAAAGGCCACAAGCGGCGGCGAGGCATGTCTGCCGTGCGAGGAGCAGGCCGAGCCGCTGGAAATACAAATGCCCTCACGAGATAAAAAGTGAAGCATGGTTTCGCTCTTGATGGCAGGGAGCGTCAGATTGATGATGTGCGGCGCGCTTGCAGCGGGGAGATTGACATGCACCGCGGACAGCTCCTCGCGATCCTCAAGGAGAGAGAGTAGGTGCCCACGCAAGGCGGCAAGCTGCGCGGAGAATACCGTAAAATTCTCCCGTCCGTAGCGGCAAGCTGCCGAGAAGGCGGCAATGGCTGCTACGTTTTCGGTTCCCGAGCGGAAGCCCTCCTCCTGCCCACCTCCAAGGATGCGCGGAGCCAGCCCTTTGCTCTTGATGAGCGCGGGGGATATCCACAGGGCACCGCATCCCTTGAGGCCTTCTACCTTGTGTGCGCTGACCGTGATCATATCAAAGCCGTCGCGCTTGGTAGAAAAAGGAACCTTAAAAAGTGCCTGTGTGGCATCAACGTGAAAGACGGCGTTCGGTGCGCCGCGGTGAACGATAGAGGCGGCCGTTTTCAGGTCATAGTGCGCCCCCGTTTCGTTATTGATCAGCATCATGGTGACCAGCACCGTGTTAGCGGTGAGGGCGTCAGTAAGTGCTTCTAAATCTACCATTCCGCCCCGTGTGGGGATCTCTACGATATCATACCCCTCGCTTTTGAGACGGGCAAGCGGCGCGGTGACCGAGGCATGCTCGCCGGCGGTGGTGATGATGCGCGCACCTGCGCGGCGGAAGCGCTCCTTCGCGTAAGCGCGGCCAAAAATCGCGAGATTGTTGGCCTCGCTGCCGCCGGCCGTAAAGATCAGCCGCCCGTCCTGTGCGCCCAGTGCAAGGGATACCTCACGGCGTGACGCGTCCAAGATATGCGCCGCTGCGAGTCCGCGTGCGTGAAGTGAGGAAGGGTTTCCCCATTCCTCGGATAGCACATGCATGCACGCCTCCAGTGCCGCGGCACAGGGGCGCGTAGTGGCACTGTTGTCAAGATAGATTTCTTTCATACTGACCCTTATTCCTTTTTGTATCAGGGAAACGTGATGGCGGCAATGATGCCATCCACCTCTGCCATGTGGGCATCAAATACGTCTGCCCTTGCCGTATAGGTGAAGACATAGATGTGTGAATTACGGACAAAATTGACCTGCTTGATCTTAAAGACCTCGCCGCCCGATTCACCCTGCATCAGATAGACCGCCCCGTCATAGCCGCCGATCTTGGTGACAGGATCACCCTCTTTGGCCTTGGAAAGGACGGTGTAATTTTGATAGATCCTTCCGTAGATCGGCTGCAGGACCTCAAAAAAGTCATAGAGCGTACGCACGCCTGACGGCGGGTACATGCAGGTCAAGGATACGGAGGAGCGGTCGGCGGCGAGATAGGCACCGCAAACGCCACCCCGCGTATCCACCGTCCAGCCCTGCGGAACGTACAGGGAAAAGGCGTGGATGGCGCTGTCGGATATCAGCTGCATGCCGGCGGGTGCCGCATCATCGGCAGGCGGTACGGGCGTGGGGGTATTGAGAGGCTTTTCGGTAAAGCGGAAATGCCCCACCGCTGTTTCAATCGCGGTCTTGTAGGAATCAAATTCGCTATCGTTGGCGGTATAGGTAAAGACGTACAGATGGCCGTCCTTTTTCGTGATATACTGCATCACGTGATACAGCTTGTCCTCGACATACTTGCCCGAGAAGACATACCGTACGGCGGCAACGCCGCCGACAGACACCTTTTCGCCATTCTCGGCCAAGGCAAAGTCGGAGAGCTGCTGCTCAACATCGGCACGGGAGGCAGTGAAGTATTCCACGGCCGACCGCTCGGAGGGGAAGACCGCGAGTGAAAAAGTGACCGAGGAATAGGCCGAGATGCTGGCAACCGTCACGTTACCAACGCGCTCAACCAGCCAGCCGTCCGGCACGAAGAAAAGATACCCCTCGGCTCCTGCGGTGGCATTTTTCATGCCGCTTGGCACGCTGACACCTCCGTCCTCCGGTTGGGTGCAGGCGGCGAGGCATGCCATCGGAAGCAGGGAAAGGAGTGCCAGAAGCAGGGCGAGCAGGCGTTTTTGAAGATCCTTGTTTTTCAAGACAGAAAAACCTCCGTTTTGTATTATCCTACAACTCCGACACGAGCCGCCGAAAGCATTCGCCACGCTCGTGGAAGTCGGTAAATTCATCAAAGCTGGTACAGGCGGGGGAGAGAAGCACGGTGTCCCCCTCCTTGGCTATATCCTGCGCGAGGAAAAAGGCCTCCGCCATCGTCGGTGCCGAGAAGAGAGGAACCCCACAGTCGGAAAGTGCTTCCGAAAGCGCGGCACGGCATTCACCAAAGGTCACAGCCGCCTTTGCATGCGTACGCACGGCCTCCGCAAGCGGAAGGAGAGAAATCCCCTTGCCGCGGCCGCCGCACAAAAGGATCGGGCGGCAGCCGATGGCGGAGAGAGCCGCCGCCGTGCGCGTGGGCGTAGAATCGATCGAGCTGTTGTAATAACGGATGCCGTGGCGTGTTGCCACAAGCTCCAAGCGGTGGGGTACTCCGTAAAAGTCGCGTGCCGCACGCCGGATGGCGGCCTTGTCCTGCAAATAGGGCAAGACAAGGCCAATGGCCGCCATGTAATTTTCTATGTTGTGCCGCCCGGGCAGGCGGATATCCTCCAAAGTGAGGAGAGAAACGCCGTCGGCACAGATTATCAACCCGTCTATATAAATGTGGTGACAATGCGGGAAATCCCAATGCATTGCTTTTGCATCGCGCGCAGAAGAAAAGACAACCGAGTCGGGGCGCGTCCGTGCCATAGCGGCCGTGGCCGCATTGTCTGCATTCAGAACAGGCACAGTATCCGCACCGAGGATGTTCTCCTTGGCGGCGATATACTCTGCCATGTCGGTATGCCAGTTGAGATGATTCTCCGTGATATTCGTGATCACGGCACGGGCCGGAGGCCGAGGCGCGCTCATCAGCTGAAAGCTGGAAAGCTCAACCACGGCAATATCCCCTTTTTTCATAACGGGGATCTGCGGAAGAAGCGGCACGCCGATATTGCCGCCGAGAAAAATGCGGCGGTTCTTATCCGTGTCGCAGGATAATATGCGTGCCGCCAGTGTAGCGGTCGTGGTTTTTCCGTCACTGCCCGTTACGCCAAGGCGGATGGCGGGCGTGTGTGCGGCAAATTCATCGTATTCTCCCGTCAGGCGCGCACCGCGTGCCACAGCCGCTTTGAGCGCGGGCAGATCGGGGCGTATACCGGGGGAACGGAAGATGATGTCTTCGGTAAGGTCATGAAGATAACGGTCGCCCATGAAAAAGGTCACACCGCGTGCGCGGTAGGGAGCGGTTATCTCTTGCGGAAGTATGCGGCGGTCGCGAACGCTGACACGCGCACCGCAGGCGAGAAGAAGCGGGAGGACTGCTTCCCCCGAACGTCCGAAGCCAAGAAGCGTAACCGATGCTGACGCATAGGAGCGAGAAAAGGAATCCATAAACACCTCGCGTCGGGCTCTTGTTTTTGAGTTCCTTACTATTATATGAAATTTTCGGTCAAGTTGCAACCCCTCTTTGAAAATATTCACAAAAAAGAAAGAAAAAAGCGGTATCCGGAGGGATACCGCCTGCAACCGCGCCTGTAAGCCGGGTTCTGTGAACACGCTTATGCGTGAGCCGCAATCATCTATCTTCACTGCACGTCTCCGCGCAGTTCAAGGAGAAGATCTCCTCTGCCACCCGGGAAATACGGCGGGCCGCCGTGACCTTGCGGTCTTCCCATACGGTGTTGCTTCGGATAGGGTTTACATTTGCACGCAGTTACCTGCTATGCCGGTGAGCTCTTACCTCGCCTTTCCATCCTTACCGCAAAAGCGGCGGTTTATTTCTGTTGCACTTTCCCGGAGGTCACCCTCGGCGGATGTTATCCGTTATCCTGCCCTGCGAAGCCCGGACTTTCCTCACGATAATACCTTTCGGCAACATATCGCGCGATTGCCCCATTCGGTCAGCTTATATTATACTAAATGAAGAAAGTTTTGTCAATAGGGATTTTGCCTGCGAGGAATGAGGTGGATATCTATAAAACTTGAGCTCTCAAAATCGCTTTTTTCGTAGTTTTGCCCTATTTTATGCTCTGAAAAAGATAGGTTTTATTAAAAAAACAAGTAAAATATGCAAACAAAGAAAACTTTAAAAAATTTATTTCAACTTACGATGAGAAATATGTAAATTCTGACGGATTTAATCTAGATACATATTCAAAATTAGTTACAGAAATATGGAATACCTACAATAAGATTGAATATAC
>JAZOOW010000108.1:0-19441 GCA_045655145.1 Eubacteriales bacterium
TCAAGCACCATATGTATGTGTGGAAGATCTTTCGGGATTTTTTCCTTTTCTTCATCTGTTGCCGCCAACGCATACCGCAAAAACTTTCCATCATCATCAAAAATCGGATAATGCCCGACGTAATGCTTAATGCAATACGCCCAAGCACCCGTGCGCGTTTCCTCGCAACACCATTCCGCTTTTAAGCGTTCGCAAATTGCATGAGGCGTGCCTTCATAACCGTGCTTTTCCGGATTATTGAATTCCGCAAACCAAGATTTTGTAACCGTCTCTTTTGCCACGGCATCACCACCTTTTTTCGCCATTTGTAACGAGGTGTAACTTTTGTAACCGTTTTTTGGTTACATCGTTTTTCCCAACAAACATGGGCTTTTTTTGCCTGTTTTTTTCTTTGTAACGAAGTTGGCAGGTAATATTGTACGCGCGCGTGCGCGCGCGAGGCTGCCAACTTCGTCCGCTTTGCATCTCTTGCAGAGATGCGGAAGAACGGTCGGTCGGGCTCCTTGGGGGCGCGCTAGCCCGCTGCGCCCCCAAGGATCTCCGCCCGCCCTTTTGTTTCTTTGCTACTCTGTCAGACAGAGGGCAAAGACGGGACTGTCTCCGACGGAGCCGCGGCGGGCGTGCGGCCGCTGACAGGTTTGCATCGGCCGTCCTCTGCGGAGGATTGAAAGCTTCCCACAGGGTTTACAACGGGGCCCCGCCCATTGAAAACCCTATGGAAACCTTCCAACACGTTCACCCTGCCCCGCTCGCGGTTGTGTGTGTGTCGGGGTGTGTTTTGAGTTTTTCGCTTACGCGAGCCTCGAGGAAAGCCAAGAGGTCTATGTTCAAAACAAGCACTATGGCAGATAATTCATAGAGCCGGACGGATCGCCGCCCTTTTTCTATCCTTGCATATACCTGTTGACACATCTCTACACCATGTGCGGCCAAGCGCAAGACTACCTCCTCTTGGGAGATCCCAAGAGATTTACGGCACTCTTTCGCTTTTTTACCAAAAGCCTTATCAAAGCCCACGGAAAAATCAAGCAGCACGCACATCACACCTTCCTTTGCATTCCATCTCCAAACGGGGCGAGCATCCACGCCGCAGGATAATGTTGCGGAAACTTCTCTCCAAAATGCGGATCTACAAACTTGCCGTTTCCTCGCTCATCCTCTATGTACCGCACAACAGCGTAATAATATACGCTGTGCTTCACTTTTCGGACAAGCACAAGCTCGTCCGGCGGCGGTTTATAGTCGGGGTAGGCATACCATGTCATTTGTTTATACTTCATCTGAAGGCACCTCATTTGTCTTATACAGCCGCTTAAAGGCATCAACCTCTGCCACCATGCGGGCAAATGCGATCTCTGTTGCACACTCTTGACAAATATCTGCATTCTCAAAGGTGTGCGCATCTTCGAGGATACCAGGCACAGGGACAGCCGTGCGGATCTGCGTAGCATAGATCTTCGGAACATTCTTTTTGCACAGATTACAAGTGTAAGTTATCATTCTTCCGCGCCTCCTTCCAGCTCGTCGCAGAGCTTATTCACCAGTTGACGAAGAGCTCCCTCCAGCTTCCAGCGAACATCCTCCTCCTCGATCTTGGCAAGAGCGTTTTGTAGCTCTCCAAAATTGCTCTGGAACTGCTCAAAAAGAACCCCAAAACGCTGAACAAAAGGATTGCCAACAGAGGACACCTTGCGCTCCAAGGCAGAGATCTGCTCAAGCAGAGCTTCTTTCTCTCGCTCCGCTACCGCCTCCGCTTCTTTTCGCGCATCCTCGGCCGCCTCGTTTACGCGAGCGGCCTTTTCCGCATTATCTGCTTCAAGCTCGGCAAGACGCTCCCTCGCCTCACTCAAATCCCCATTAGCTTTCGCAAGCGCATCCGCTTGCTCCTTAAGAGCCTTCTTCACCGCGTTATTGATAGCCTTTTCCTGCTTCTGCTTGGCGGCGGCCTTAGCCGCCTCTGCCTCCTCCACGCTCTCCTTGGCACGCTTCTCGGCGGCCTCTATGAGCTCCTGTGCACGTGCTGTAGCCAGCAGGGATTCCTCACGTAGAGCGTTAGCATCCTCGACAGCCTTTTGCCCTGCCGCTACCGCCTCCTGCGCTCTACGGGCCTCCTCGCGCGCCTCGTCGCGCTCTTTAATGGCTTTTCGGAGCTCCGAAGATGTCATTTCAAGAACATTATTTTCCTGCACAAACTCTTCTCTCTCTTCTGCAGGAACAGCAAGCAAATTCAATGCTTTTGTATAAGGCAAATTCGAAATTAAATTCGAATTTGAAAATGCCATATATGAAGGAGCATTCGGACCTCCGTATTCCTCACAAACCTTCATCAAATTTTGTGCCGTTTTTTGAGAAAAATTTACATTTTCAGAAAGCCATCCGGCCCATTCTCCGTGTTTCAAAATAGACTTTGCTTCTATAAGACGTCGCCCAATCTCCACCGCATAAACCAACGCCAAAACATGCGTACGATTTTGAATCTCCTTAATCTCTCCGGTGATCGTATTGATATCCCGCGAGATCGCCTGCAATGCCTGTTCACTCATGCTATTCTTACCTCCAAATTCTCTTCAAGATCTGCTTCAAGAACGTCAGCCAAAAGGCGACCGTCATAAATGCGTTTTTTGGAATCACGAAGATCCTTATAGTTTTCTATACGCTTCTCTCGACTGACACCCGCCGCCGCCAAATCCTCCTCCTCAAGACGTCCGGCAACAACTGTCTGCCATTCCTTTAAGAAGGGTCGCGCCGCCTCAAGATCTTCGTGTTGCTTATCCCCGAAGGACCGCTTCTGCCGTATAGTGCCGTCCGGTTCCACCTCCAACGTATACCAAGGCAGATCGGGATTCTCTGCTCTTCGAAGAAAGAATATATACGACTCACGAGAAACAATCCGCTCAAAATATCGGCCGCTTTTGTCAACACAATGATTGAGCTTCACCCCCTCGTCCTCATAAAGGCGAATGCGTATCAGACACCAATCCTCCTTGGTAAAATCTGCGGCGCACCCCTCACAGACGGGATAGCCCCGAATAGGTGAAACATTCAATGATACGACCGAGCATATATGTACGCCACAGATCTTACAGATCCTCTTCTTGTTTTTTCTTCTTCCCATTTTCTCTACGCTATCCTTTATCCCGAACGATTTCTAAATATTTTTTCCATTGATCGGGGTGCCGCTCATAGTAGCGGCTCAATGCTTCCCCCATTTTGTTCGCGTAGTATTCTCTTTGCTCCTCTGTCAAGGTTTGCACCTCAACACCGCCCACATAGAGCTTGACGGTTAACGGCTTACCTCTTCCCATATGTATACCTCCTCCCCTTTTAGCATATGCTGATGGTCGTTTTTGTGTTCGTGTTGTTTGGCGACAACGGAGTTTGCTTATTTTTACTTTTTACTTTCAAACGCTTCAAGCTGTTCGCTGGTTACGCGGTAATTTCTGCCGATCTTGACGGCGGACAAAAGCCCGCTTCTGTTCCAGCTCCACACGGTATCTTCGCAGACACCGTACCGCTCCGCAACCTCCTTGCAGGTATAATACTTTTTCTCCATTATTTCACCTCCGTATGCTCTGCCGCAAAATTGATCATGCGCGTAGCGACCTCGGCGACGGTTAAGCCCGCTGCAACCGAAATCTCCTGCACCGCCGTATAAGCGTGCTTGCTCACTCTAATAACCAGACTACGCCTCTCCGACGGTACTTTCTTTCTCTCAAAGGTCAGTTTTTCCATGTTCTTCTCCTTTTTCTGTTGATTTTTTTGTTTATTCATGTTAAAATGTGTATAAAAATTTGCGGAGGTTAAAATATGAAAACCGAGAAAATTATCTACGGCAAAGACGACATCACATTGCATTACGGCTTTTTCTTTGTAAGGGAAAACGGTGCCGATTACTTCGATTTACAAAGCACCATCGCTTCAAGAATAAAGCTATTGAGAGAAAAGCACGACGTTCCTGCGGAAAAACTGGCAAAGGCAATGTGCCTCACACCAAAAGAATACTTCAAAATGGAAGATCCCGAATATACTCTGCCGGCAGATAAGATCACCGTTTTGGCATACTTTTACAATGTTTCGCCGAGCTACCTGTTAGGCATCTCAACCGATCCAACGCCGATCCAAGACAATACCGTTTATTCAATCAACGGTTTTTCTTTGGATGCTATGTAAATGATCTCTTCCCAGGGAAGCCTCGCTTCCCTTTTTAATTTTTCAGAGTAAATACCGGTTTTCAATACATAGCTCTTGGCCTCCCGTTTATTCCCTTTTATTCCATTAAAATATCTGCCGCCAGCGTAGACATTCTTTACATAAGAAAATCGCACCGCTCCTGCATTTTCAAGCACCATGTGCACGTGCCGAAGATCAGAGGGCACCCGCGCCTTCTCCTCGGGTGTCACAGCGCGAACATACCGGATGACATCGCCGTCTTCATCAAAAATCGGATAACAGCCTTCATAATGCCTGATGCAGTACGCCCAGGAGCCCGTGCGTGTCTCCTTGCTACACCACTCCGCTTTTAAGCGTTCGCATATTTCTTGTGGGGTTCCTTCGTAGCCATGCCCCTCCGGATCGTTAAATATTGCAAACCAGACCCTACTCACTTCATTTGTTGTTTTTTGCATTCTCTTCTCCTTTTCTTTTAATCAAAAATGTCTTTTTAAGACATTTATTCAGCAAAAAAAATAGCCTCAACTTCATCCGCTGAAAGATTATACCGATTTTTAATAGCTCTAATTTCCGATTGCAAAAACTCCGCCCCCTTTGTGCAATTCTTTTTGGATGATAAAGTCTGTTGAGTTATGCCAACCGCTTTTGCTAAATCAGCGTTGGTATCTCCGAAAAATTTCATTTTGCTTTCCAAAAAATTTTTATTCATTTCATCACCTCCAGCATTTGTCTTTTCAAGACAGTTTCATTATAACATGCTAATTTTGTCTTGTCAAGACATTTTTAATATTTTTTTGAAAATTTTGTTGATTTTTTAGAAATATCGTGTTATCATAAGTAAGAAAGGAAGAGATGACAAAAATGGAAACAATGGGAGAAAGAATAAAAAGATTGCGAATAGCAGCTGGGATGACACAAGGAGAGCTTGGCGCATTGCTTGGCATAAAAAATAGTGCTGTCCTAAAATATGAGTGCGGCATGGTGGAAAACATGAAACGCACCACCATAAAGAAAATGGCAGATATTTTTAATGTATCGCCAAGTTATCTATTATGCTTCGATGACGACAACAATAAAAAAGAAAGCCCCCGAACAGACACAAGCCTGTCCGAGAAAATGTTTTGGGACACATTCAGAAAGTTATGTGATGAAAACCACACATCACCCAACAGGGTAGCAAAAGAATTTGGACTTTCCTCTGGATCTGTCACATCATGGAAAAACGGTGCCGTCCCCCGCGACACCACACTAAAGAAAATTGCCGACTATTTTTCTATCAGCGTAGAAGAATTGCTAGGACAAAAAGAAATTCCCCGGACAGACCCAGGCCTGTCCGAGGAAGAACAAGAGTTAATTGACTTGTTCAGGATTGTTCCCGTTGATCATCAGCGGATGGTGCTGGACATAATCCATGCTGCTGTAGGTAAGTAATAATCACCTCCACTGCCGTTATAAGTGCCTTTCCCTTATCCTCGCAAGCGTTGATGATCTCCATGAGTTCTCTTTCGTTCTGTGTCATTTTTCTTTTCGTCCTTTCTGTAAGCCTTTTCTCGCTTACAATAAAAGGGTATCACGCCGTTTTCTTACAAACAATGAGCCACAGGCTGGAAAATTGACATATTCCCCACCATTTCGACAGAAAAGCACCTCACAGCGGAAAGGAGCGCGTATATGGACCAAGATTTTAAGATAGGCGCGGCCTATATCCGCGTTTCCGATGAGCGGCAGGACGAATACAGCCCCGATTCTCAATTAAAGAAGATCCGCGAATACGCCGAAAAGGAGCGTACCGTCATTCCCGATGAATTTGTATTCTACGATGACGGCATCTCCGGCAAGAGTGCCAAGAAGCGCGACAGCTTTAACCGCATGATCGCTCTGGCGAAGGAGAAAAACCGCCAGTTTGAAGTGATCTACGTGTGGAAGTTCTCCCGCTTTGCCCGCAACCAAGAGGAGAGCATGGTCTACAAAAACCTTCTCCGCAAAAAGGGCGTTTCGGTCGTGTCGGTGTCAGAGCCGATACCCGAAGGACACTACGGCACCCTGATCGAGCGCATTATTGAATGGATGGACGAGTTCTATCTTGTCAACCTTGGCGCGGAGGTCACGCGCGGCATGACCGAAAAGGCATCGCGCGGTGAGCCTGTCAGCATTGCGCCGTTCGGCTATATATTGAAGGACGGAAATTATTATCCCGACGAGGAAAGCGGCAAGGCAGAGATCGTGCGCGAGATCTTCCGGCTCTACGCAAGCGGGGTGAAGATCCGCGAGATCGCCGTCATGCTCGGAGAGCGCGGCATCCGCACCCGCCGCGACAATATCCCTGACAGCCGCTGGATATCGTATATTTTACAGAACCCCTGCTATATAGGCAAGATCCGTTGGAGCACGGACGGCGCACAGCCGGTTACCAACCGCGAGTTTGATCTTGAAAAGCTCATGATCGTAGACGGACACCACGAGCCGCTGATCTCCAAGGAGCTTTGGGACAAGGTGCAGGCCATGATCGAGGAGCAAAAGCGCGTATATCCCAAATACGCACGCCGCGAGCAGACGGTGGACTACATGCTAAAGGGCCTTGTGCGGTGCAGCTCCTGCGGCGGCACGCTTGCCGTGAACGGTGTAAGCGGCAAAGAGAAAACGCGCTGCCTGCAGTGCTGTAATTACGCACGGGGATCCTGCCACGTTTCCCACGGCATCACGATCCCAAAGCTGGAGGCCTCCTTCATGGACGGTCTGAACATGGCCTTTGCAAGCAGAAACTTTGCGATCTCGCCTAAAAAGGATCGTGAGGATGGTGCAGATGCTGTCAACTACGACCGCCTCATTGCCATTGAGGAGCGCAGACTTGCCCGCGCAAGGGAGGCGTATCTTGCCGAGATCGACACGCTGGAGCAATACGCGAGAAACAAAAAACAGATCACAGAGAAGATAGAGGACCTTACAAGACGCAAGGAGCGAGCAGTACAAAAGCCTATTGATATTGAGGCGTTTTCCAAGCAGCTTGCCGACGTTATCGCCTTTGTTTCCCAAGACGGCATCGATGCCTCGACAAAGAACGAGGCGATCCGCAGTGTGGTGGAAAAGGTCATTTTGGAGAAGCCAAGCGGCAATCTTTCTATCTTCTTCCATGGGGGATAATCCCGTCATCATAAAAAACAATACGGAGGGCCGAACGGCGAGCTCGGTGCATCGCTCCGTTATCTTTCCCAACGATTTGCCATGCCCGACCGCCGCGTGGCAGGTCTTCTCAATGACATCGGCACGGAGGAGCTCGCGCACCTTGAGATGATCTGCACCATCGTCAAGCAGCTGACGCGAGGGCTGACCACCACCCAGATCGAGGAAGCAGGCCTTGATGCTTATTTCACCGATCATACACTCGGCATCTTCCCTGCCAACGCCGCCGGCGATCCCTTTACCGCCGCCTATATCCAATCGGTGGGCGATCCCATTGCCGATCTCTCCGAGGATTTGGCGGCAGATGCTGCAATCTCACAAGTGCAAGCTTCATCGGAAGAACGCCGAAAGCCCTTGTAAAACAAGGATTTTTCGCATCTTTTCAAAAATCATAAATTTGACCACCCGGCTATCACATAAGAGTAGCAACGAGCAATTTTTGCAAAAATTCAACTGAATTTATTAAAAATTGATCGGGACAAGCTGTTTTCTCGAACAACAAAATACATCGAATATTTACGAGATTTTGTCTGCAAAACAGTATCGGATTTTTAACTTTTTTGTGATTTCTCACCCGATACACATAAATGATAAAAAGCTATAAGGTTCAAAGCACAAGAAAGAAAATACGCACAAAAGTTTACCCGAACAAAAGCGAGGATAGGTAAAAACGTTTTAGAGCATTTTAATCACCACAAATACGTCACAGGCGGCGGGCAAAAATTGCCCGCCGCCTGTCATAGATAGGTATTTCTCCGTTTTTGAACTTTTTTATATTGTATCATGATTTTATGAAATTTTCAATCATTTGACAAAAATGCCGTCAAGGATTTTCACTCCCTCGGCGGCATTTTAATATAGAATTATTTTAACCTGCCAAGTTTTGCGGTATTGGCAATAACGATCAGCGTGGTTTCCGCATCAAGCACCTGCTCGGGATTGATATTTACGTTGACCTTCTCGCCTTTCTTGATAGCAACGATATTAAAGCCGTATTTTTTACGGAGATTCAATCCGATCAAGTTCTTTCCGCACCACTCATCCTTCACGTCGATCTCGACCACAGACACATCCTTCGACAGAGAGATCATATCGATAAAGCCCGAGCTTAATAGGTTCTTGGCAAGGCGTATGCCCGACTCGTTTTCGGGAAAAACCACCTGATCCGCGCCCACACGAAGCAATATCTTTTGGTGCATCTCGTTGGCGCATTTTGCGATAACGGTCTTAACGCCTGCCTCCTTGCAAAGCGTGACCGCCATTACGCTTGCTTCAAGATTGCTCGCCATACAAACGATGACGGTATCAATATTTTCAATTCCAAGGCGTGAGATGACCTCCGCATCGGTCACGTCTGCGCACTTACACACAGGCAGATATGCGGCTGCATCGTTTACGATCCGTTGCTCGGTGTCTACGGCAATGACCTCCATGCCGTTCTCTACAAGCTCTCTTGCCACGGCTTTGCCGTATCTTCCAAGTCCAAAGACTGCGTATGTTTTCTTTGCTTTCATAATCTTCTCCTTATCCTATACTGATATCTTCCATCGGCTCGGAAATCACGTTCTGACTTTCATTCTTGCTACCAAGAGCCACTGCAAGTGATATGGGGCCGACTCTGCCGAAATACATAGTTGCGATAATAATGAGCTTTCCAAACGTGTTGAGCGTTGCCGTTAAATTTCTTGAAAGACCCACGGTTGCCGTTGCGCTGACCGTTTCATAGACCGCATCAATGGCAGATGCGTTGCTCGCTGCCATCAAGAGTACAGTAGAAGTGACGCAGATCGCAAGAAATGTTACTGCTACGGCAACAGCTTTTTTCACCGAGTCCTCGGAAATACGGCGTCCAAACAGCGTGGCACTGTTTTTGTTTCGTATCGTAGCCAACGCCGAGCAAATGAGGACGACGATCGTTACGGTTTTCATACCGCCTGCCGTTCCCACGGGTGAGCCGCCAATCAGCATCAAAATTATAGATACGGCGGCAGCGGCATTTGTCAAATTCTCTTGAGGAACAGAGGCAAAGCCCGCCGTTCTTGTGGTGACAGATTGGAAGAAGGACACTTGAATTTTATCAAATAAGGACATCTCTCCGATGGTCAACGGATTGGCATATTCAAAAACAAACATGAGAATGGCACCGACAAGAACGAGTCCTGCGGTAACTGTAATGGCAATCTTGCTGTGGAAGGTCAGATGCCTGAATATTTTTCTGTTTTTCGGTGAACGGCTCTTAACTACACGGAGAACGTCCCACCATACGATATATCCGAGACCTCCGAGAATTATGAGCGCAGAGGTTACGATGTTGACCAAGGGATTTGTGGCGTAATTGCAAAGGCTGTTTTCCGCAACAATGTCAATGCCGGCGTTGCAGAAGGCGGAAACCGAATTGAATACCGATATCCAGATGCCTTTTGCTCCAAACTCGGGAATGAACACAAGCATATACAAAATTGCACCGACCCCTTCGATGATCAGCGTGCCAAACAATACATTCTTGACGAACTTGGCAAGTCCCGACATCGTATTAAGATTGAAGGCGTCCTGAATAAGCAATCGGTCACCTATGCCCATTTTTCTGTTCAACAGGAGCATAAGTCCTGACATAATCGTAATGATGCCAAGACCTCCGATCTGTATCAGAAGCAAAATAACGGCCTGTCCAAAAACACTCCACGTAGATACTGTGGGAAGCGTAACAAGTCCTGTCACACAGGTAGAGGTGGTCGCCGTGAAAAGCGCATCAAGATACGGCACGGCTTCGCCTGTTGCAGAGCTGATCGGCAACGCCAAAAGCGCGCTTCCTACGAGAATGGTCACGAGGAAGCTGAGCAATATGATCTGCGTGGTCGAGAGCACGAATTTCTTTTTTCTAATCATATGATTTTCCTCTAAAAAGCATAAAGGAACCAACGTCCTCTGCAGTCAGCTGGTTCCTTTTAAAATTATTCATTTTTATGAATATATCACATTTTTCTCGTTCTGTCAATACTTGTTTTATGCAAAGTCTTTATAACCCTTTGACATCATAGGCGTATAAGCGCGATTGATCTAGGTCAACGTCGTGCATATTGATCGAAGTGACTTCAAGATGATCATAGGTTGTGTAATAATAAATCCCCCGATCCGCATTGCAACAGCTGCTGTAACGCGTATACTCGAAGCCGTCTTTCGTCTGAACGCACCCCCTTGGCATGGCAACAGAATTGAGAATATGAAAAAACTGATTTACGCGGGATTCTTCGTTATCCTCCGATACCGAGTTTTCCTTCACAAAAAGAGCCCGTATAAAGCGTGACGCGCTTGAAAAATCCCCGGGCAAGCCCAAAGCCCCCATACCTAAGCTATAGTTTTTCACAGGTATGCTTGCCTTAAATCGAGAGGTTGCGTGACCGATGCCGAGTCCCATATAATGACTCACGTTCGTTTGGTGGAATTCAAATGGCGGGTTGTTGGTAAGAACCTCAAACGGATCGTCGTATATTTTAAGCCCATCCTTCAAAGGCTCTACTACGATACTGCATTTGTTATCGCTGATCATCCAATGCAACGGCGACAACGGAAGCTGCTCGCTAAAATTAATATTGACCAAATTGATTTTGCCAAGAAGCTCTTTCGCCTCACCGATGCACGAGCATTGCGCCAACATCCAAGGAATCAGCTCAAAAGGTGCAATGTTGTCCTTTCCCTCCGCAAAGCGATAGTAGACAGCGTTCTCGGGAAAGTTCAAGCCGGCCATGCTCAGCCCCTTTTCATTTGTGGCTTCATAGTACAGAGGGAAATCATCGACAACGGTAGCCATACCGATCATCGCGTAGTGTGATGGGATCGGCTTCTCACAACGTATATTGATTTCATAATTTCGCGGAGTGATCACGACTTTTTCGCCGTATCCGCGATCCAGATCCAGATTTCTGCCAAAATAGGAAGCGTTGCTTCTATAGGAAACAGCCGTACACATACATACCTCTTTCTTAAATTTACAATATAAAAAACACCCTAAGCAGCGATATGCAAAATCACCGCCAAAGGCTTGGCGGTGATTTTCTCAAATTTACTTAAACGACGGCGCGTGTGTCTCACCCGTAGCAAACGTATTCGGCCCCGGATTCGACAGTGAAAAATACATCTTTGCCGCCTTGGTCGTGCCGAAATCACGGTTCGAGCCCGTTTCCTGTACCTTGTTAAAGGCATCACGGAACATCTGGTTGTGCGCTTCCTCGCGGTTGAGAAGAAAATCAATGGTTTCTCTGACCTTCTTGTCCTCGATCTGACGGTAGAGATATTCATAAACCACCTTTGCCCTCTGCTCGGATGCGATGTTGGAAAGCAGATCGGCGCATAAGTCGCCCGTAACCGTAACATAATCGGCTGTCCAAGAGTAGCCCGAGGAATTGATCAATCCGGGATTGAGTCCAAGCAGAACGTGCGTTTGCACCTCGCCTGCCTGTACCTTTGTAGCGTCCACGTCGTGACCGTTGAGCAGGTTGATGGTCTGCGCCACCATTTCCATGTGCCCAAGCTCCTCGGCTGCAATATCAAGGAATAAATCTTTGATCTCGGGATCTTTAATACGAAAGCTCTGTGACATATACTGCATAGCCGCCTTGAGTTCTCCGTTGCCGCCGCCAAGCTGTTCCTGAAGGAGAACTGCATACTGCGGATTCGGTCTCTCCACCTCTACGGGATGAAATAACTGTTTTTCGTGTTTGAACATATCTACCTCCGATTTTTGTATTCACCGTTATTATTTCCCAAAACGGCGGAAAATATATTGTTGAAGGTATAAAATTTAGATGAGATTATTTTACCCGCTTGTCAATAATTTTTCGGCTAATTTTAATAATTTATATAAATTAGCCAAATTTTTTGAAAAGCAATAGAAAAATCAGCCTCCGAAGCCAAAAAGCTTGTTGGAAGCTGATATTTGATCATTAAAATTTAATTTCCGCCGGGACCGTCTCTGCGTTCACGGGTGTCGGGAACCTCTATCTTACCCTTGATGTCGCCGGGGTTAGTCAGAGGCTTTTTTTCTTTGGTCTCTTGCTCTTTTTTCGTATCTTTATTTTCAGACATATTCATCACTCCTTTCTATTTAGTGTTCGCAAATTCAAATCAATTCATTCAAGCTGTTGGTTGGCGGCAGACAGCTATGCCCTTTGCACACGTAATAGGTGGTCTTGCCGTTTTTGGGAGAGTATTCCTTTGTGGGAGCATCTAAAAGGACGACAACCGCCTCTGGAGGGAATGCAAGGGGTAAGCCGCTTTTGTCTGTCTGTTGATCTGGAACGACCGTTATTTTTATCGGGGGCTTTTCGTGCTCCAAAAGCGCTGTCAAAAACATCGCGTGGTTCGTGGGATACTGTGCGGCGCTTTGTGCGAGAAAATCAAGCTGCCGCTCTGTCGCTGCTTTGTATCTTTCCTCATCGGTGAGGAAAGACAGGTGTACAAGATTATACGCCATCAGCGAATTGCCACTCGGAATCGCGCCGTCGTAGGTTTCTTTCGGTCGCAGGATCAGTTCCTCATGATCTTTGCCGTATAGATAGAAGCCACCTGTGTTATCCCCGAAATCCGATATGACCTTATCGCATAAACTCTTGGCCCAATTCAAATATTCACGATCCAAAGTGGCGCGATATAACGACAGTTGGGCAAAAATATATGCAGAATAATCATCGAGAAATCCCCTCACGCCCCGTTTTTCCATATGAAAGCTGACGTAGAGAGCATCCCCGTCACACAGATGTTTCTGTATCAAGCCGTCTGCGTTTTGCGCGGCAGTAAGGTATAGTTCCTTCCCGCTGACCAAATACAGCTCACACATGGCGGCGATCATCAGACTGTTCCATGACGTCAAGATTTTCTCGTCACGGTGGGGCGCAGTTCGCTTTTTACGGTATTCGTCGATCTTGGGCAAAAAAGTTTCAAAGGAATCATCCACGGGATCGCTTTTCAAGAGATTCGGGATATTCTTGCCCTCAAAATTGCCTGCGTCCGTTATATCAAAATGACGGTTGAAGCGCGCTCCGTCCTCCGCGCCAAGGATCTTTGGGATCTCGTCGGGCGGGGGCAGATAATATTTTCCTTCTTCCCCCTCACTGTCGGCATCCTGCGAGCTGTAAAAGCCGCCCTTGTTCGAGGTCATCTCACGGAGAATATAGCTTGCCGTTTTTTCTGCAATTTCAAGATATATCTCTTTCTTCGTTACCGCGTACGCCTTGCAATAGGCGAGAATGAGAAGCGCATTGTCATACAGCATTTTCTCGAAATGCGGAACGAGGAACTTTTTGTCGGTGGAATAGCGGCAAAAACCAAATCCGATATGGTCGAACATGCCGCCGCGATACATCTGCATGAGTGTATGCTCCGCCATGTTCAGACACGAGGCTGTTTTGTAACGCTCATAGTAATCGAGCAAAAACAGCAGATTGTGCGGTGTTGGGAACTTTGGTGCCCGTCCGAAGCCGCCGTGTTTTTCGTCATAGATTCGCTCATACTGCGATACTGCCAAATGTGTTAGATCAATATCGGCCGCTTCTGCCGAATACTGCGCCCCATTCAAATGCTTGATGATCTCGTCGGACTGCCGCAGTAGCATATCGCGGCCGGACACCCATTTTTCGTGAATGGTGAGCAGCACCTCCCGAAAACCTATCATACCGCCGCGTGAAGTTTTTGGGAAATACGTTCCCGCGAAAAATGGCTTCTGATCCGCTGTCATAAAGATGCTGGTGGGCCACCCGCCGCTTCCCGTAAAGGCTTGGCAGACCGCCATATAGACGCTGTCGATGTCGGGCCGCTCCTCCTTATCTACCTTGATAGATATAAAATATTTGTTCAAAATCTCGGCAATTTCTTCATCCTCAAAGCTCTCGTGAGCCAGCACGTGACACCAATGGCACGCGCTGTATCCGATGCTTAAAAAGATCGGTTTATCCTCTTTTTTCGCCCGTTCAAACGCCTCGTCGCACCAAGGATACCATTCAACGGGATTGTCCTTGTGCTGAAGTAAATAAGGGCTCGTTTCGTTTGCCAATCGATTGCTCACATCTTCACCTCCGTTATCTTCTTTATTTTCGGCATTTTGAAAGTGATCTATACGAGAATTTGACAGGTATGTATGATTTGAAACTGACAAATACTATCCATATTACAAATCGGAGGATTGATATGGAATCGGTATGGGAGAAAACGGCAACAAAGCCGCAGTTCGATGCGCCCCGCGGAACTAAAAAGACCGATGTTTTGATCATCGGCGGCGGTATCGCGGGGATTTTGTGCGCCTACAAGCTCAAAAATGCGGGTGTGAATTGTATGCTTGTGGAGGCAACCGAGATCTGCGGCGGCATCACCAAGAACACCACGGCGAAAATTACGTTACAACACGGATCGATCTACGATAAAATGATACGCCGCTTTGGCAAGGAAAGGGCGCAGATTTATGCAGAGGCGCAGCGCAAAGCCATCCAGGAATACGCCCGCCTTTGCGAAAATATTGACTGCGACTATGAAACACGGGATAACTACGTGTATTCCTTAACCGACCGCAAAAAGATTGAAAAAGAGGTCACCGCTTTGAATCGTCTCGGCGTAAAAGCCGATTTTTCGGATGCTCGTGAGCTTCCGTTCTCTGTCGCGGGTGCGGTTCGCGTCAAAGATCAAGCGCAGTTTCACCCATTGAAGCTTCTATATGCCATCGCAAAAGACCTACCGATCTATGAGCATACCAAGGTTATCGAACTAATGCCCCACAAGGCGCGCACAAATCACGGCGAGATCACCTACAAAAAGCTGATCATCGCTACCCATTTCCCGATGCTCAACAAGCACGGCTTGTACCCATTAAAGCTTTATCAGCACCGTTCCTACGTCATAGCCCTAAACGGTGCACAGAATGTGAACGGAATGTACGTAGACGAAGCCGACACGGGTTTGTCGTTCCGCAATTACGGCGACCTTCTGCTCCTCGGCGGAGGCGGTCACCGAACGGGCAAGAATGGCGGCTGTTGGCAGGAGCTTGAAGATTTTGCCCGTAAGCACTATAAGCATGCCGAGATCGCACTAAAATGGGCAACGCAGGATTGCATGACACTCGATGATGTGCCATATATCGGGCAGTACGCAAAGTCCACCCCCGACGTGTTCGTGGCAACCGGCTTTAACAAATGGGGTATGACAAACGCCATGGTCGCTGCTGATATTCTTCGCGACCTCGTTCAAGAAAAGTCCAACCCCTACGCCGCCGTTTTCGACCCCTCGCGCACCGTACTGCGACCTCAACTTGCCGTCAACGCCTTTGACTCGGTGGTAGGACTTCTCACCCCCACCGCGCCCCGTTGCCCACACCTCGGCTGCGCGCTCAAATACAACCGTGCCGAGCATACGTGGGACTGCCCCTGCCATGGCTCGCGCTTTCGCGAGGACGGGCAGCTTATTGACAATCCCGCAACCGATGACAAAAAGATGTAAAATATACTCACCCAAAACGCACTTTGAAAACGGAATTTCACCGCCAACAAGGTGCTTTTTTAATTTCTCAAAAAATTTTTGAGCTTTTTGCAGAAAAGTGCCGCCCCCGCGCGTGTTTCATAGGTGAAGGACAAGGAAACGGTATAGTGGACTTGCCGCCGCTCATATCTTCTTATTAGAATGAAGGGAGGAATGCTATGGCGAAAGAAAAAACCGAGAACCATGATAAGAAAAACGAAGTATGTACAAGTATTTTTAAGAACGAAATTTTGACGAAGGAGGTTTACACGAATATATGGATAGAATTGATTACCGCATTAGAGCGCAAAAAAAGTGTCATTTCTTCTCCCCGTCAATAACAACCAGAGGCAGTCGGTGGTATAATATACTTGGAAGAAAACAGCTTGTTCTTATCCGAGAGGAGATAAGAGCATGAGAGAAAAAGTAGCAATCTATTGCAGACTGTCCGAGGAGGACAAAAGCAAGCAGAACGCCACCGATGATTCGGGCAGTATTCAGAACCAAAAGGCGATGCTTTGCGACTACGCGCAGAAGATGTGCTGGGACCTATACGGCATTTACAGCGACGACGATTACACCGGTTCCGACCGCAACCGTCCCGAATTTAAGAGATTGCTTGCCGATGCACAGGCGAAAAAGTTCGATATCATTCTGTGCAAGACACAATCAAGATTCACTAGAGAATTGGAGCTTGTGGAGCGATACATACACGGTCTGTTCCCGATTTGGGGAATTCGCTTCGTCAGCATTGTGGACAACGCTGACACCGCTAATAAGGGCAACAAAAAAAGCCGTCAGATCAACGGACTTGTGAATGAGTGGTATCTGGAGGATATGTCGGACAGCATCAAATCGGCACTCGACAGCCGCCGCAAGAACGGTTATCACATCGGCTCCTTTGCGCTCTACGGGTACAAGAAGGATCCCGACCTGAAAGGTCATCTGATTATCGACGAAGAAGCCGCCGCCGTGGTGCGAGAGGTGTTCACCCTATTTTCGCAAGGCTACGGTAAGACGGCAATCGCGCGGATGCTCAACGACCGAGGGATCCCCAACCCCACCGAGTACAAGCGGATACAGGGACTCAGGTTCAGTCTGCCGCCCAGTAAGAACAGCACACTGTGGAAGTACTTTGCCATTTCGGATATGCTACAAAACGAAACCTACATCGGCAATCTCGTGCAGGGCAAATACGAAAGCATTTCATACAAGACGAGCATTAACCGTCCGCGTCCCAAGGAGCAATGGTTTCGGGTGGAAGGCACGCACGAGCCGATCATTGACCGCGCCCTGTGGGACAGAGTTCAAAAAATGATTGCCGAACGGGCAAAGCCGTTCAAGGTTGGAACGATCGGTCTGTTTGCGGGGAAGGTGCGTTGCGCATCCTGCGGATACGTCATGCGCTCGTCGAAATCGGGCGGCAGACACTTTTTGCAATGCCCCAACCGACACTATGCCAAGGGTGCTTGCGAGGGCGCGTTTATCTCGGTCAATCGTCTGGAAAGAATGGTCATTGACGAGTTGAAGCGTCTGAATGCCGAGTATCTTGACATGGACGAATTGGAACGCAAGGTGCAATTCTGTGCCGATCTGATGGAGCGAAAGGAAGCACTTGCATGCGAGATCGCGACCTATCAGGGTAAGATCAATCAATTTTCCAAGGGCGTGCGAGACCTGTATCTTGATAAAGTAAAGGGGTTAATTTGTGAAGCTGACTTTATTGAATTGTCAAAGGATTTCACTTCTCAAAAAGAACGTCTTGAAGCACAGGTATTGGAATGTCAAAAGCAAATTGCGGATATCGACATCAAAATCGCCGTGGGCGATAACCGCCGTGCGCTGATCGAACAATATGTCAAAGTAGAGCATCTGACACGGGAAATGATGGAGATTTTGACCGACAAAATCATGGTCGGAAAGCGTATTTCAGGCACGAGAAATGTCCCTATTGAGATCCATTGGAATTTCTAATTTCGCGAGATGCAAACGGCAAGCCGTTTGCCCTTCGGGTTTCGACTACGCCCGCCCGTGTCATTCTGAGCGAAGCGTAGCGAAGTCGAACCGTAGCGAAGCGGAGGCGCGTTAGCGGAATCTCGGGCGGGGTACGCGGAATACGACACAACCCCTTATAAATCAAGGATTTTCGCGTTTTTTGACACCCTCAAAACGTTGCGAATACGTGATTCTAACAGAGCAAAAGGCGCGTGTGACCTATGACAATATCCTCAAGCTCATCGATGACCCCGATGTTTGCGATCCGATCCGTTTCCTGCGCGAGCGAGAGATCGTACACTATCAACGCTTTGGTGAGGCACTGAACATGATCCGTGACGGCCTTGACAGGCGCAACGTTTACGCTGTGAACCCCGCCTTCCCCGCAAAAAAGTAAAATGCATCCCGAAAAGAGGCGGCTTTACCGCCTCTTTCATTTTTTGTACGCCACACATTTTTTTAGTAAAATTCCGATTTATCTTGCTTTTTTTTCGCCTGGGTGAATTATACTATTAAGTGCAACACTTTGGCAAAAAAAGAAGACTCATATTGAATCCTGTGTTATAATGAAGTTACCACACACCAAAATAACAAGGAGATTCAATATGAGCTATACCCATTTTACCATAGAAGAACGCTGTTGTCTACGGGAATTTTACAAAAAAGGTTACAGTTACAGAAAAATTGCAAAATTATTGGGAAGAAACGTCAGCTCTGTGTCACGAGAGCTGCGAAGGAACTGTACCCATATGTATGAAATCCCCTCGTATTATCCACACACCGCACAAAAGAAGAGCAATCTTCGTCGTTCGTATTGCCACAGAGGAATGTTCTGGTCGCAGGAGCTGATTAAATACATAGAAGAAAAACTGCTCGCAACATGGTCACCAGAGCAGATCGCTAACGCTCCTTCTCCGTTTGAGAAAATGCCTTCCGCAAGAACAATATACCGTTGGATCTACGACAAGTATTTGCTTAACGGCAATCTCAAGGTGTTACGTAGAAAAGGTAAGAGTCATCTCGGGAAAGAAACACGTGGTAAGTTTAACTTGGGTAAATCCATTAGAAAACGTGACAAAAGCGTATACAAGCGTAAGGAAGTAGGTCACTGGGAAGCAGATACTGTTGTTAGCGGACAAGGCAAAAGCAAGGCTTGCTTTGCAACCCTCGCCGAGCGAAAGACACGTCTTTATCTTGCAATGAAGATACCAAACAGAAAGGCGGATACAATGGCAACTGCCATTATTTCTATGCTCTCTGAGTTTCCGAGCGAGCTTGTTAAGACGATTACTTGCGACCGCGGCACCGAGTTTGCCAATTGGCAAACAATTGAAAAGAAGCTTGCTTGTAAGGTCTACTTCGCTGATCCTTATTGTGCTTGGCAGAAAGGTACAAACGAGAACAGCAACGGACTCTTGAGAGAATTCTACCCCAAGGGGCGAAATCTCTCAAGAGTTAGCCCCAAAACACTTTTGCGGAATCTGTCGTTAATTAACAACAGACCCCGCAAATGCTTAAATTATATTTCTGCTCAGGATTCTTGGAACTTAGAATTGCAAAATCTTTCTTAAAAGTGTTGCACTTCTATTGACAATTCACT
>JAZOOW010000109.1:0-5094 GCA_045655145.1 Eubacteriales bacterium
ATACCGGCATGATTTCAATGAGTTCTGTTTTCCGGAGGATTGTTTCACGTGAAACAACCCCTTTTATAGATGAATTTTGTTTTACGTAGAACAATTAGGAGTTTTTTCGTGCTTTGTTTCACGTGAAACAAAGCGCACTCATGCCTCAAGAAAAGCAACGACTGTTTCACGTGAAACAATCTGTCTTTGTGCTTTGGGCTTCGGTGGTTTTTCTGCTTCACGTGAAACATTAGAGGTTTGGTGGTTTTTCTGTTTCACGTGAAACAATCCCGATAAAAGGACGAAATATGAATACACTAGAAATTTTTTCGTTTTGAGAGGCGAAGTATTGACTTTGTGAATGGAAAATGGTACAATAATAGCAAATACAACTGCAAAAAAGGCAAATAATTTGCGTTAAGCTGCAAAAATCGGCGGGAAAATGAAGGAAAAATTCCGAAAACGGAAAAAACGCCGCCAAAATCTGCAAAAATACAGAAAAGAAGAAGGGAAGGTGTTGTCATGGGAGCAATTGTTGCACTGGCAAATCAAAAGGGCGGTGTCGGAAAGACCACCTCGGCGATCAATATTGCCGCCGCTTTGGGAAAACGAAAGAAAAAAGTCCTGCTGATCGACCTCGATCCGCAGGGAAATGCCACAAGCGGCCTCGGAATTGCCAAAAAAGACATTACAAACGGAATTTATGAGGTGTTGATCGGTCATTGCGCCGCAGCCGATGCGGTCATCAAGACAAAATTTGACAATCTGGCACTCATCCCGTCCACCATCTCGCTCGTCGGTGCCGAAATTGAATTAGCAGAGGAGGAGCACCCCGAGGCATTCTTAAAAAATGCACTGCAACCCCTCCGCGAGGACTATGATTATATCCTGATCGACTGTCCGCCGTCCCTTTCGCGCCTGACGGTGAACGCGCTGACCGCGGCGGACGGCCTTGTGATCCCCATGCAGAGCGAATATTTTGCTCTGGAGGGGCTATCACAGCTGATGCAGACGGTGCGCCTCGTGCGTCAGCACTACAATCCGTCGCTCGCGCTGACGGGCATTCTCTTGACCATGCATAACCGCCGCTTCCTCTTGGCAAGTCAGGTGATGCGCGAGCTGAAAAAATACTACGCCGCCCAGCTCTTCAAGCCGACCGTCTCACGCAGCGTCAAGCTCGGAGAGGCCCCCAGCTACGGCGAGCCGATCTCTTATTACGATCCGAAGGGGAAGGGAAGTAAGGAATACGACGATGTTGCCCGCGAGCTGATGCTTCGCATTTAAGCCGCAAAAAATATCGAAAAATGCCGAAAACAAGGAAAAACCCACCAAAATTGCACGGAGAAAACCTGCAATCCGGCAAAAACTGGTAAAAAATGGAAGATGCGCGGCAAGAACCGAGGGAAGGGAGCTGCCGCAAAGGGAAATGAAAAGACCGTAGAAAACGGAAGAAAAGATACGAGCGATACCTACTAAAAGGAGGACTTATCATATGGCCGCAAAAAAAATGTCGGGACTTGGTCGCGGAATTGACGCGATCTTTTTGGAGAATACCCTCGACCGCGAGGAAGAGAAGGGGGGAGGTAGCACCCTGCGTATCTCCCAGCTTGAGCCGAAGGGGGATCAGCCCCGTAAATATTTCGACACGGAGGCACTGTCCGAGCTGGCCGAATCCATCTCGGCGCACGGTGTGCTCCAGCCGATCCTCGTCCGCGCCATCGGGGAGGACCGTTATCAGATCATCGCCGGTGAGCGTCGCTTCCGCGCCTCAAAAATGGCAGGGCTTTCGGAGGTTCCCGTTGTGATCCTCACCTCTACCGAGGAGGAGGCCGCCCAGATCGCGCTGATCGAGAACGTACAGCGCGAGGATCTCAACCCGATTGAGGAGGCCGCCGCTTACCGTGCGCTGGCCGAGGACTATCATCTGACGCAGGAGGAGATCTCTCGCCGCATCGGCAAAAGCCGCTCCGCCATCGCAAACGCCGTGCGCCTTCTGGATCTGCCGGAGGCGGTGCGTGCCCGTGTGGTATCGGGCGAGCTGAGCGCGGGGCACGCCCGTGCGCTGCTTGGCCTCCACACCCTGGAGGATATGCAGGAGCTGGCGGCCTTCATCATTGAAAAGGGGCTGTCCGTCCGTGCGACCGAGGAGGCCGTCCGCAAATATAACCGCCGCACCGCCGATGACCGCGAGGAGCGCGAGCAGGCCGCGCCCTCCGTTGTGGACTATGCCCGTGCGCTTGAGGGGCGCGTGATGGCCGCCATCGGCCGCCGCGTGAAGCTTGACGAGAAGGGCGGCAAGAGGACCATCACCTTCTATTACGAGGACAACGAGGATCTTGAGGAATTTCTGCGAACCCTGTGCGGTGACGACTTTTTTGACGGAGAGCTGTAATTTGTTCGGAGTGGAGCATGGCAGAAATATATAATTTTTTCGGAAATATTTGTGATTATCTGCGGGAAAACTATTGGGAGGCTCCCTTTGGCTATTACCGCAGCTTCGAGATCGACCTTGGCTTTATCACCATGGGACAGCTGGTCTTTCTCATAATGGGCGCGTTCATAGCGGCCGCCGTCATCATGTACGTGCAAAAGAATGTGATCGGCAGCCTCGTGCACGCCCTGCTTCGTGAAAAGGCGATGGATGAGGATAGCGCACGCTCGCTCGGAGAGCTGGGGCTTTCCCGTAATCTTCTCGTCCGTCACGCACTCCGCCGCCGCGACAGTGCTCTGCGCAAGGTCGTGCGCTATGTGGGTGAGGAGGCACGGCGTGAGGACGGAACGCTCCGCGCTTCCGTGGATGTGATCGACTATGCCCGTGCGCGCTTTTATATTCCGCCCGCCCTCTGCGACCGTGCGGCCATCCGCTTTTCCCGTGAGGGAACAGACGGGCGCGCGCTGGTGCTGGCGATCCTGTTCTTTTTTGTGCTTGCGTTTGTTCTCATTCGGTTTTTGCCGGCTGTGCTTGGCTGGGCAGATAACCTGATGTCGCTTCTCGGATGAGGAGGATCTCATGAAAAAGGTAGAAATTTATACCGACGGTGCCTGCCGGGGAAACCCGGGGCGCGGAGGCTTTGCCGCCATTCTGGTCTACGGCGAGCATGAGCGCATCATCTCGGGCGGTGAACGGCTGACCACCAACAACCGCATGGAGCTGATGGCCGCCATTTTTGGGCTGGAGGCACTCCGCGAGCCTTGCGCCGTCACGCTGTATTCGGACAGCCGCTATCTCGTGGACGCGATCAACGAGGGCTGGCTTGCCTCCTGGCGCGCGGCCGGCTGGCGGCGCGGCCGCGAGGAGCTGAAGAACGCCGCGCTCTGGCAACGGCTGGACGGCCTGCTTTCCCGCCACGAGGTGGAATTTGTCTGGGTGCGCGGCCATGACGGACACGCCTACAATGAGCGGTGTGACAAGATCGCCACAGGGGAAGCGGACCGCTTCCCGAATCCCCCTGAGGCAAAGGAGGCAACATGACCTTTGTTCCTTTTTTGGAATGTGATGCCGACCGCCTGCGCGCCGTACTCTCGGAGTACGGCGCGCGCCTCTGTGATTTTACCTATATCTCGCTCTTTATGTGGGCACCGACCTACAAAACGGCGGTGGCGGAGGAGGACGGATGCCTCTTTATCCGCGCCGAGGATCCCGCAAGCGGCGAGGATTTTTACGTTCTGCCGCACAGGGGAGAGGCTCTTTTTCGGGCCATTTCCCGTCTTTCACGACACACGGGTGGGGGTATTTACCTAAACGGCGTGCCCGAGGATGCACTTTCAGACCTGCGGGCGCACTACGGCGACTGCGTGCAGGCGGTGTCTTATCCGTCCGAGTCGGACTATCTTTACGAGATCGCGGACCTTGCCACCTACGGGGGGCGGCGGTACAGCCAGAAGCGCAATCACGTCAACGCCTTCCTGCGTGAGCATGGGGCGGCGGTCTATGAGCCGATCACCGAAGAAAACCTTGCCGACGTGCGTGCCTTTTTCGATACCTACCGCCGCGAGGAGGAAAAGGACAGTCCTGCGGCGCATGCCGAGGGGGATGCGGTTCTCCGCGTGCTGGAGCACTTTTTTACGCTGCGTGCGGAGGGCGGGCTTCTCCGTGAGGGGACGCAGATCCTTGGCTTTTTTGTCGGGGAGGTGCAGGGGGATACCCTGTATCTGCATATCGAGAAGGCCACGCGCACGGTGCGCGGTGCCTACCCGTATCTTGTGCAATGCGCGGCACAGGCCTTCCGCGACCGCGTGCGGTATGAGAACCGTGAGGAGGACGACGGCGACGAGGGCTTGCGGCAATCCAAGCACGCCTACTCTCCCTGCGCCCTGCTCCCAAAATTTTGCGTGCGCATGGCGCACCAAAGGGCTCCTACAACAAACGGAGCACCGAAAACCGCGCGAAAAACGGGCCGCGAAAACACCCTGTGATGCGGATGAAAAAAAGCACGCACGGAAGCGTTTTCCGTGCGTGCTTTTTTATGTAAGCGGCAGATGCCGTGGCTTATGCGGCGGCTTCTTCTGCGGCCGCAGCAACGAAGCGTCAGGACACACGGCCTAGGGGGCTTAAAACAATTGGTTTAAGCCCCCGCCTATAGCACGAATTTGGGAGGCGGTCAATCGAAAAAGCGGCAAAAATGCATTTCCAAAAATTCGGCGTTGGTTACAAAAGCAAGGAGCATGTTTTTGTACAGGCTGCACAGATGCCTGCCGCATACGCCGCACCGCTTGCCGTGCTTCCTTGCGGCGTTACACGCTTCCAAAAACGCCTTTGCCGTTTTTCCCGCTTTCCTTGGCGGCCCGAACCAAACGCGAGAATATACGGTAGGGGAGCCCATTTAGGCTAGCGAAGCGGTGCTGCGGCGGTGAATGATCGAGCCGTATTTCTCCCAGCCTCCCTCCGGGAGGTCGCGAAGCGATGCCGGAGGAATGAATGACACATCGGTGTGTCATTCATTCCTCTCGCGTGCCCGCAGGCACGCTCTTCGGGCTGTGCGTTTTCTTGCAAAACGAAAACCCCGCCATAGTGGCGGGGTTCAAAAGAGCTTTAGCGGTGAGGAAGTCCGCCGCAGCGGTAGGGGAGCGCCTTGGTGCTCCCGCGAAAGAAGGAGAAGGAACGAGCGGGAGGAG
>JAZOOW010000110.1:0-11056 GCA_045655145.1 Eubacteriales bacterium
CTGGAGATGTCTCAGAACTCTATGCGTTACAGCTGGACCGCAGAAGAGGTTGACGCAAAGCTTTACATGATCATGAGCAACATTTTCGCCAACTCCATCAAGGCCGCAAACGAGTACGGTCTGGGTGACGATTTGGTTGCCGGCGCGAACATTGCAGGCTTCATCAAGGTTGCCGAGGCAATGAAGGCACAGGGCGTGGTCTGATTTTCAGGCTCACCTGACATAGAAAAAGAGCGTGTCGAATAGAGCTGTACCCTAAAGGACAGTTTTACCTACCGCCGGAAACACAGAAACCGCAGATTGATTTTCTGCGGTTTTTGTGTTATAATATGGGTAGTGACTAAACTTGATTCATTTGTAAAATAAAAGCAAACTTTAATAAATCAGACAGATAAATAAGAATTTAATTAAATTCAAGAAATCAAAGTACTTTGGTGAAAGGGAAATGCTATGCAATATGCTGTTAAAGAGTTAATGTTCTTGGTAGAGAAATACAATTTGAAATTTACAGAGCAAACATTCAAGAGCACGCCATTTGGTAATTGGGTAACAAAAACTTATAGTTTTTATAATGATAGTGGCTGTTTTACGATATCTGAATTGTTACAAAGAGATGAAATAGATTTTTATTTTTCTGATATTTTTTCAACTGCTTACCCTGTTTTGAAACAAAGACAACTGAATGTTTGGGATAACAACGAAATATTAAAAAAACATCAAAAATGGATATTTGGTCTTAAAAATCCATTCTTTTGGTACAGCAAGAAAAAATATATGAAAGCATTAGCTGAAATTATCAAGGGAAAAATTAGTGAAAACAAGGAGTTTTTTGGTATAAAAATATAAATTCCAATTTATCGAGAAATATCAAAATGCCAAGCGACAAAAGCCTCCCTTGTGTAAAGGGAGGTGGCGCGCGGAGCGTGACGGAGGGATTGTATTGCAGAGAAAACACAATAAAGACATCGTTCCAACAGCAAAAATGCTACGAAAGAATATGACCAAAGAAGAAAAACACCTTTGGTATGATTTTCTGCGAATCTACCCTATCCGCTTTTCCCGTCAAAAAGTTCTCGGTAAGTATATCGCCGATTTTTATTGTGCAGAGGCAAAGCTTATTATTGAGCTTGACGGTTCGGGGCATTATACCGAAGAAGGAAAGCAACACGATGAAGAAAGAACCGCTTTTCTTGAAGAATACGGTTTGACAGTTATCAGAATACCGAATACGGAAATACATAGAAACTTTCGGGGTGTTTGCGAGTATATTGATCACCTCGTAGAACAATCCCTCAGTCAGCTTCGCTGACAGCTCCCTTTACACAAGGGAGCCTTTTTTGTTCAGCTATGCCTCGTCAATTTTCCTGACAAGCACTGCATTTGTGTCCACAAATGCAAAATACGGCACACCTCTTTCGAGATATGCCGTATTTTTTAGAACTGTCCTTAAGAGTGACGCTCTATACTCTCCGCCGCTTTCTTCGGCTATGCGCGCTTTATGCAAACGTCACGGATTTTGCCCAACCGATGAAATCACTCTTGTTTGCATCATAGGAAGCCTCCTTGCATGCAAACTGGACAAGCCAGAAGGCATCACTTCCCTTGAACATGGTAGAGAAGTATTTGTATGTATCGCCTGTGCTCTCATTGGTGAAGCTGTACTCCATGAAAACAAGACCGTTTTCGGTAGAAATATCCGAGGGGTTTCTTGCCGCATTGTTCTGCTTCACCATAGCGGCGTACTCCTCTACCGTCTTGTCACCAAGCCCTGCCTGCAGGGTAAAGGCCTCCTTGAGGACAAAAACAGCAACCGTGGCAGTTTCATAGCATACGGTGTATCCACCCTGTGTGTTCTCTCTGAATGCATCTGTAAGGGTGATGGTCATCCCCTGACAGGTAAAGTCCTTGGGCTGAGGCTCTCCGCAGGCAACCAGCGAAAAGAGCGTTGCAAGAACCAACAAGAGCGACAAAAGCTTTTTCATAATAAAACCTCCTAAAAATTGATGCTTTCATTGTAGCACAGACTTTCTTGGATGTCAACACTTCCCAACGAATATTCCATCAGCCAAGGTAGGCGCAGGCCGCGAGGGCGGCTACCGCACCGTCGGCGGCGGCGGTGGCCACCTGACGGATACGCTTTTCGCGGCAGTCGCCTGCCACAAAAATGCCTGCACGGTCGGTCAGACAGTCCTCGCCTGCCTCCACGTAGCCGTAATCGTTCAGCGCGACGGTGCCGCGCAGAAGCTCGTTTTGCGGAATCAGGCCGATGGCCACGAAAATGCCGTCCAAAGGAAGCTGTTCCTCTCCTTCGGCCGACTTGAGCGTGATGCCGTCAAGCTCTCCCTCTCCGTGAAGGGCTGTCACCAGCGTTTCATAGCGGATCTCGACGTTCTTCTTCTCTGCGAGTGCGTCCGCCAGCTTTTTCTCGCCCGTCAGACGGTCGAGGTTTTGAATGACGTACACCTTTTTTGAGGTTTCACTCAAAAGCAGGGCCTCCTGGAGCGCAGAATTGCCGCCGCCGATGACGGCGACCGTCTTATCCTCATAAAAGGCTCCGTCACACACGGCGCAGAAGGAGATGCCGTGTCCGATAAAGTCCTCCTCGCCTGCAAGGCCAAGGAGGCGGTGACGCGTTCCCGTTGCCACGATGACGGTTTTTGCGAAAAACTCACCCTCATCGGTCAGGACGGTGTGATGGCCGTCACCGGGAATGACACGCTCGACCTCACAGCATTCGATCTGTGCGTCCAGCGCGATGGCCTGCTCGAGAAGCTTCTCGGCAAATTCATTGCCGGTCACACTCTGAAAGCCGGGGATGTTCTCCACCTTGGGGGAGGAGGTGATCTGCCCGCCGAAGGTTCCCTTTTCCAGAACGACCGTGCGCTTGCCTGCGCGACCGGCGTATACAGCGGCGGTCAGCCCCGCAGGGCCGCCGCCGATGATGGCAATATCGTAAATATCCATTACTTATACCTTAAGTGCGCGCTTGATGTCGGACACGCCCGCAAACTTCTGCACCTCGCCGCCCTTAACCATAACGAGCGTGGGTGCCTGCTTGATGCCGAGGGCAACCGCCAGCTCCTTGTTCTCGTCCGAGAGGAGCTTTTCATAGGCTACGCCCGCCTTATCCAGCACGGTGCATGCCACCTTACAGTTGGGGCAGGTGGCGGTGGTAAAGAGGTAGTTGCCGTCTGCAACAGCCGCACAGCATGCTTCCTCTGTGGGCTTGGCGGCAGGTGCTGCCTTCTTCTCTGCGGGGGCGGCACCGTTTACGTTGTAAACAAGGCGCTCCTTGAACTCCTGCGCCTTACCGTCGTTCCAGTTCTGGACGGGACGGTAGTAGCCCGTGATACGGCTGTAGACCTCGGTCACGCCGCCGCAGGTGGGGCAGGTATACTGCTCGCCTGCCAGATATCCGTGCTTCTTGCAGACCGAGTAGGTGGGCGAGAGGGTGTAATACGGAAGCTTGTAATTCTCCGCGATCTTCTTGACGAGCGCGGCGGCCGCCTTCCAATCGGGCAGCTTCTCACCGAGGAAGGTGTGGAATACCGTTCCCGAGGTGTAGAGCGTCTGGAGCTCGTCCTGAATATCCAGCGCGGTGAATACATCCTCGGTGTAGCCGACGGGCAGGTGCGAGCTGTTGGTGTAGTAGGGAGAGCCGTCCTTGTCGCCTGCGGTCACGATGTCGGGATAGTGCTTGAGGTCGTGCTTGGCCAGACGGTAAGCGGTCGACTCGGCAGGGGTTGCCTCAAGGTTGTAGAGATCGCCATATTCCATCTGGTAGTCGGACAGACGCTCACGCATGTGGTTGAGCACGTCCTTGGTGAACTCCTGCGCACGCGCATCGGTCAGATCAACGCCCAGCCACTTCGCGTTGAGGCAGGCCTCGTTCATACCCACAAGACCGATCGTGGAGAAGTGGTTGTTGAAGGTGCCGAGGTAGCGCTTGGTGTAGGGGTAAAGTCCCACGTCAAGCAGCTTGCTGATGACCGTTCTCTTGACCTTGAGCGAGCGAGCGGCAACATCCATCATTTTGTCAAGACGGAGGTAGAAGTCTGCCTCGTCCTTGGCGAGATACGCAATACGCGGAATGTTGATGGTAACAACGCCGACAGAGCCCGTGGACTCACCGCTTCCGAAGAAGCCGCCCGACTTTTTGCGCAGCTCACGGAGGTCAAGGCGGAGGCGGCAGCACATACTGCGCACGTCGCTCGGCTCCATGTCGCTGTTGATGTAGTTGGAGAAGTAGGGCGTACCGTACTTGGAGGTCATCTCAAAGAGGAGGCGGTTGTTCTCGGTATCCGACCAGTCAAAGTCGCGCGTGATGGAATAGGTGGGGATCGGGTACTGGAAGCCGCGGCCGTTGGCATCGCCCTCGATCATGATCTCAATGAAGGCGCGGTTAACAAGATCCATCTCTGCCTGGCAGTCCTTGTACTTGAAGTCAAGTTCTTTCCCGCCGACGATGCAGTTCAGCTCGGCAAGGTCGTTCGGGACCACCCAGTCCAGCGTAATGTTGGAGAAGGGTGCCTGCGTGCCCCAGCGAGAGGGCGTGTTCACGCCGTAGATAAAGGACTCAATGCACTTCTTGACCTGATCGTAGGTCAGGTTGTCCACCTTGACAAAGGGGGCAAGATAGGTGTCAAAGGAGGAGAAGGCCTGCGCGCCTGCCCACTCGTTCTGCATGATACCGAGGAAGTTGACCATCTGGTTGCACAGGGTGGCAAGGTGGCTGGCGGGGGCAGAGGTGATCTTGCCGGGCACGCCGCCAAGGCCCTCCTGAATGAGCTGCTTGAGCGACCAGCCTGCACAGTAGCCCGTGAGCATGGAGAGGTCATGGATGTGGATGTCCGCGTTGCGGTGCGCACGCGCGATCTCGTCATCGTAGATCTCCGAGAGCCAGTAGTTGGCCGTGATAGCACCCGAGTTGCTCAGGATCAATCCCCCGACCGAGTAGGTAACGGTGGAGTTCTCCTTCACGCGCCAGTCGTTGATATTGAGATAGTTGTCCACGATCGACTTGTAGTCCACCATGGTCGCGCCGATGTTGCGGATCTTCTCGCGCTGGCGGCGGTAGACGATGTAGGCCTTGGCTACGTCACTGTAGCCTGCCTTGATCAGCACCGACTCCACGCTGTCCTGAATAGCCTCCACCTCGATCTTCATGTCCTTGATCATCGGCTCAAATTCCGCCGTGACCTTCAGTGCCAGAAAATCGATGACATCGTCGTTATACTGTTTTTCGCAGGCGTCAAAGGCTTGCTTGATGGCGCCGCTGATCTTTGAGAGGTCAAACTTTACCATTTTGCCGTCTCTTTTGATTACGTTATACATGCTGTTCCTCCGTAAAATTTTTAATCGAGCATTTGTATCATATCACAAATGACGGCACTTGTCAAGAGAAAAAACACAATATGTTGAGAATTTTTCCAAAATTTTCATCAACATATTGTGTTTTCTTTTTTGCGTTTTTCAGCCGCGCAGGGCGGCGGAGGGAACGAAGGTCGCGGCGGCATCGCGCATTTCGGCAAGCACGGCCGCGCCTACCGACCGCATTCCCTCTCCGAGAAGATGCCCCGAATCGCGGAAATCCTGCAGAAAATAACGGCGCGCGCCCGCGAATGCGGTGGGCTCGGAAACAAGCCTGCCAAGGTCGATACAAAAAATCACCGATCTAATTGCATTTTGGGCTTTGGCATGATATAATAAAAGCGAGTTTATAAATGTTAACCTTGATAACGAGTGCCGTAGTTAAAACATCTTAAAAATTTGGTTGACTTGTTCATGTTTTTATGTTATAACACCTCAAGAGGAGGAGATGTCATGAAAGGGTTTAAAAATAGTAAGCTTATATTTATTTTCTTGTCCATTGTAATATTAATTGCCTCTGTTCTGCCTGTAATCATAAGCGAAGGTGCCGCAATTACGGTCAATTCAGCTCCTGCAGTTGTATTTGGTATTTGTTCTTCAATTTATGCTATGATCGCCTTTGTGAACAAGGAACACGGCAATCTCTTTGTATTGGGAAGGAACAAATTGTTTATTGCTTTTTTGCGTTTGTTAAGAGACGACAACTCCGATACAGATAGCGATGAATACAAGAAGGAATTTGCTCTTTCAGCGTTTATTTTCTGCGCTTCTATTCCACTTTATATACCGCTTGCGTTTTTTGCTAAAAGTTTTTATACAGCACTTTCTTCGGCACTTTTGGTGACGATTATTAGAATCTTGTTTACATTTATATTGGTGCTGATTCCTCGCGTAATTAAAAAGACGCAAGACAAAAAGCAAGGTCGTATCAAGGATGAAGCGGATAGAAAAGGGCAAGAACGTCGTGAATCAATGGGAAAATGGAAATGATATAACATAATAAAATCACATAAAACTCCGCATCAAAGCAACTAAACTTTGATGCGGAGAAATTTTATTTTTTAGAAGGCCTGATAATTAGAGATAGCACTTTGTTCGGCCCTATACCATGAACCAAATCCGTTTATGAGCGCTTCAATTTCATCTAAAGAAATTACCGTGCTAATGAGGGCGTCCTTAATATAGCTTTTTACCAATTCTTCGGGAGTACTTGTCAACCATGAGATAACGGTATTAAGAAGTCCTAAGAGACGCAATTCCATCCATGCAGCTCTTTGAGCAGGAGACATAGATGCATATCTTCTTTATAAAGCGAACAGAACGATTCGGTGGTAATATACTTCCACTCGCCTACTTTCATTTTTAAGCATTTCTACATGCCATAATTTCAAATCTCCTTTTTGATAATAATTTTTTTGTTGTATTTTGCAGCTGCAAGTGTATTATAGAAGTTAACCCTGACAACGAGTGTCATGGTTAAAATTTTTTTGAAAAAGTGTTTGTCGGAGGAGAAATGGAAAAAAGGAACCCTGAACAGATGTTCAGGGTTCCTTTTTGATGATCATGCGCTCCCTTTCGCAAAAAGTTGTTTTTTTCTTATCCGCGCAGGGCGGCGGAGGGAACGAAGGTCGCGGCGGCATCGGGCATTTCGGCAAGCACGGCCGCGCCTACCCACCGCATTCCCTCTCCGAGAAGATGCCCCGAATCGCGGAAATCCTGCAGAAAATAACGGCGCGCGCCCGCGATCCGCTCCGCAATGGCACGGATATCCTCTACCGTATGGAGGGGGTGCACCACGGTGGTGCGGAACTCGTAATCCACCGCGCCCGAAAGGAGCAGATCGATGCTTTTTTCCACGCGGTCGACCTCCTCTCTGGAGCAGGCGGCGGTCAGCGCGTACTTGTCACGGCAGTTTTTTATATCCATGGCCACGTAGTCCACAAGCCCGTGCGCGATCAGGTCGGCAAGGCGATCGGGAAAGGAGCCGTTGGTGTCCAGCTTGATCTGAAAGCCGCGCGCGCGCACCGCGCGGAGAAAATCCGCAAGCCCTGCCGAAAGGAGAGGCTCTCCGCCCGTGACGCAGATGCCGTCGAGGACGCCCTTTCTTTTATCCAAATAGGAAAGAACCTCGGCCGCGGAGATGCGCTCCCCCTCCGCGAAGCCCTCCACCAAAAGCGCGTTGTGGCAAAAGGGACACCGAAAATTACAGCCGCCCGTGAACAGCGTGCAGGCCACCCTGCCCGGAAAATCAAGCAGCGTCAGCTTCTGAAAGCCGTGAAAGAACATATATCCTCCTTTTTGTCTGACCACTTGTGCTTGCGGCGCTCGTAGGTCTTTCCCTCATACTCGATCTTATCCATTCTTTTTTCGATCCTTATCCGTGTTTTTTCCGTTTGCGCCGTCAATAATCCCCGGGGTGCAGATCCAACGTGGGATCTGTGGCGCGGGACGGAAGCGTGTCGTCGCGCGGCGGCAGATTCATGCTCCTGCGGCATTCCTCGTCCACCTTATTCTTATAATACGCGGTCTTGGTCATGCCGTCCTCGCGCTTGCGCCGTAGGCGGCGCGTATACTCCTCACGCTTGACTACAAGCTCCTTATATTTGCTTTGCTTGCTGTACAACTCCCCAAGAGAGCAGTTTTCGTAGCTCACGGGCCTGTCCTCCGCGTTTTTTCCATTATACCACGCGCGCGCGACCGTGTCAAGCGGCAGCCCCGGGGCTTATTTGCCAACAAACATCTGTGTCCAATACCGCCCGTCCGCAACGTATCCCACGCCGATCTCCGTAAAGGAGGCGTTCAATATGTTGGCGCGATGTCCGGATGAGCTCATCCATGCATCCACAACGGCCTCCGGGCTTCTTTGTCCCTTTGCTATGTTCTCGCCCGCGCTTCTGTAGGAGATCCCAAAGCTCTTCATCATCTGAAAGGGCGATCCGTATACAGGACTTGTGTGCGAAAAATAGCCGTTCTCTCTCATATCCTGCGATTTATAGCGCGCAACGCGGCCAAGCTCCCAGTTGTAGGTGAGTGCCTTCAATCCGTTTTGCACGCGGATCTCATTCACAAGGCGGATCACCTCCTGCTCATAGGCGGACACTGCGGAATCCTTGCGAGGGATGTGGAGAATCTGCCCGGGGTAGATCAAATTCGGATTTGCGATCTGCGGATTTGCCGCGCTGAGCTCGGCAAGGCCGACCTCGTATTTTACGGCGACCCGCCACATCGTATCCCCCGATACGACCGTATGTGTTGTTGTCGCGGCTGACGTGCCGACGGTCAGCATGCCGGCGATCAGCGTCATGCACAAAGCAAAGGCAACGATCTTCTTCATCTGTTGCACCTCCGTATCCTGGATTGCGGAGGGGCGCGGGAGCACCCCTTCCGCATCCATTGTAACACAGCGATGCCGCAGATTACAAATGCAAGTATTGGAAGGAGCACCATATGTCCGGACTTCCATGCGTTTCACAACACACGCCCCCCTATAAAACGGGGGGGGCGTGTGTTGTGAAGGACGACCTAAGTGGGCTAGCTCCGTTTGTCAGATGCACCTGCCGCCTGCGGCACGGATCGCCCCAAGGGCAAGCTCCAGCGTCGCATCACAGGTATTGTATCCCAAGCCGTACATCTCCATCGCAATGGGAAGCTCGGTACAGCCTAAGATCAACACCTCGGCACCGTCGTCGATCATGCCATCCATCACGCGCCGCGCTGCGGTGACATCATAATCCCGTTTTCCCGCCTTGACACCGCTGTAGACAAGATCCATGATCACAGACTCCTGCTCCTCGTTGGGTGTGATCAGCGTCATGCCGGAGCCTGCAAAGGCCGCTTGATAAACGCCACTGCGTACGGTACCGCGCGTCGCCAAAAGTGCCGCACGCCGCACGCCCCTTTTGATCAGAGCCTGACAGGTCAGCTCTATCATGTGCAAAACGGGAATGTCCACGCACGCCTGCACCGCGCCGTGAAAATCATGTGCCGTATTGCAGGGCATGACAAGCAGCTGCGCGCCCATCTGTGCAAGCAAGGTCGCGCTTGCAACCATCTGAAAAACCGGGCTTTCCTTCCCCGCGATGATCGCGGCCGTGCGGTCGGGGATCGCCGTATTGTTATCGATCAGGATGCGCAAATGCTCTTGATCGGTCTTTGCCTCCGTGTGCAAAACAATCTTCCGGAAAAGATCTGCCGTGGCAAGCGGCCCCATCCCGCCAATGATGCCGATCGTTTTTTTCTCCACGACGGTTTCCTCACTGCAAAATTTGATGGCCTTGGAGGATCATGCTTATCACATCGGGGTGCCTTCTCCACTTTTCGTCCCACACGGCATCCGCGTCGTGATCGTCATGTCCGCCGTCCCTCTTTGCCTCCATTATAGCACAACCACCCTGCGCTGTGAGTCGATTTTCGCGGTGCACGGAATTCTTTTGCGTTCCACCTCCATGCGATAAAGTCGCAGGTTCAAGTCCGTAAGGCCGGAGAAAAGGCACCATGGTGAAGGAGGGGTGTTTTTTACCCCTAAAAACACGAAAAGCCCCCCGAAATCAGGGACTTTTCGTGTTTAATGAAGGCGATATGAAGCACTCCTTCTCGAAAGTGCTTTTTTGGTAGTTTGAAATTAGCGACACTAGCTTTCTATTTTAACAAAAGTATATTCTTCATCATCAAGCTCTATTTGTGTTTTAAAATTATCTTCGGGAGTTGCTTTACTATAAAGAAGAATTATAAACTTATCGTTGCTTGTGTATTTTCTCCAACCACAATAAATCTCAACGATCTCTTCCTCAGCATTGACACATATAATATCAACACCTCCGTCAATCCAATTTCTAAGTTGCAACTCCATATGAGATAAATTTTCATCATATGAATAAACGGAACTTTTGCTTTCTCCAAACTCTATCGCAAGCTTTAATTCTTCACAATACCAAATTCCGTCAGACGGAAGATCAGGAGCTATAGTACAGCATGTAAAAAAATTTATTATACAAACCAAGATGAAAACAAGTGAAAAAGTTTTCATTTTTCCTCTTGCATTTGGATATCTATCCACAACAGTTGTTTTTTCTTTCATAGTACTTCACCTTTCATTGATTTAATTATATCACAAAAAAGGTATTCTTTCAATATGCTTTTATAAAGTCGCAGGTTCAAGTCCGTAAGGCCGGAGAAAAGGTGCCATGGTGAAGGAGGGTTGTTTTTTACCCCTAAAAACACGAAAAGCCCCCGAAGAGGTGCCTTCCATAAAGCAGGTTGAAGCCCTCCTGCGAGATCCGAACAGCGTTGCTGTTCGCCCTTCGGGCTTCGACTGTGTCCGCCCGTGTCATTCTGAGCGTTGCGGAGCGGAGTCGAGCTGCGAAGCAGCACCGAGCAAAGCGAAGATGGAATCTCGGGCCGACTACGCTCACGTTGCTGTTCGCCCTTCGGGCTTCGACTGTGTCCGCCCGTGTCATTCTGAGCGAAGCGGAGCGGAGTCGAGCTGCGAAGCAGCACCGAGCAAAGCGAAGGTGGAATCTCGGGCCGACTACGCTCAAGATGACACGCAGGGACAACACCTACCGAGAAAAATCAAAAGGAGTACGAGCATTTTGTTCGTACTCCTTTTCACAAGCCTTGCCCCGCAAACGGTTAAATTTTAGCAATTCATCCGATCAATAAAGGAAAGCACTATATTGCCAAAAAT
>JAZOOW010000111.1:0-5493 GCA_045655145.1 Eubacteriales bacterium
AGATGCCTAAAGAGCGCGCAGGGCATCCAACAGAACGCCGCCATCCTCCCAAGCCGCGCTCGGCTTGGTTGCGGATACCGCAAGATCCTCCTTTGTGGTTTCTCCGCTGAAAACAAGCAGGGTATGCGTTCCCGCATTCACGCCGCAGGCAATATCGGTATAGATGCGATCGCCCACGACCAAGGTTTCCTCGGGGCGCACCCCCACACGGCGCATGGCAAGCTCCGGCATCAAAGGCTTTGGCTTACCCACGACATACGGGTGCCTTCCCGTTGCCGCAAAGAGCATCTCACACACCGCGCCAAGGTCGGGCACCGAGCCGTACTCGGTCGGGCAGACCACGTCGGGATGCGTGGCAATATACGGAATATCACGGCGCAGAAGGCGGGAAAGATCGTCAAGCTTCGCAAAGGTCAGCTCGGTATCAAAGCCGAGCACCACGGCGTTGACCTCCTCCGAGCGGCGGTCGGTCACATTAAGCCCCGCCGCGCGAAATTCTGCGATCAGCGAACGCGTGCCGCCGACGTAAAAGTATCGGTCGGGATAGGTGAGGAGCAGATAATCCGCCGTGGCCTGCGAGGAGGTAATGAAATCCTCCGCCACGGCGGCGATGCCGAGGCGCGAAAGCTTTGCGATATAGGCATCCACGCTCTTTGAGGAATTGTTGGTCATGAACATGTAGCACTTACCCTGTGCGCGGATGGTTGCCAGCAGCTCCTTGGCAAAGGGGAACAAACGGTCACCGAGGTACAGTGTTCCGTCCATATCGAAAAGGAAGAGCTTGATCTGTTCTATCGGAAGCATGTGCTTCTCCTTGTCTTTATTTTTGCTTTTTTCGCCATTTCACGACACACGGGTGCCTCCAAAATGCCGCGCCTGACATTCTTGTATCCTTTTGCAGTCCACGGTATTCAGGGCAGTGTATGGATAGGTATTTCTCTTTGCGTCTGAAATCAGAGCTGCACGAAGCGGCGCGAGCCGGGGCCGCGCAGATAAAGACGCAAAAGGAATGAACCAAGAAGCAAGAGCACAACAAATCCCACGGCGGGAATAAAGAACGGCAGACCGAGCATGGCAAAGAGAATAAGGGGAAGCCCCGTCACAGCGGCAACCAGCATCATGATGAGCATGGTGAAGAGGACGGCCGCTCCGCTCTTGATCGCGGTCGCCTCGGTGATATAGTCAAACTTCGGGAACAAAAGACCAAAGACAACGCCAAGGAAGGCGCAGAAGATATTGGCCGCAACGGGCAAAAGGATGAGCGCCAGCGCATCCGGCACCGAGCATTCAAGGGCAATGGCAGACAAAAAGCCGCCCACCGCCGCAAAAGGCGTTGTGAGAAGCGCGTGGGCGTAAGCCTTGGCACACAGAACATCCCCACCCCCAAGCGGAAGGGCCTTGAGAAGCCAAAGAGTTTTGGACTCAAGCGAAACCGAGGGTGCAGAGATCATGACCGTAGAGCTGATGAAAAGGAGCATCATAGCGACCGAAGCAGGGAGTATCGACCCGACGATCTCGGCAAGCTCCCCCTCAAGGAGCAGGATCAGCTCTCCGTGTGCCGAAAAGAGAAGCACAGGGATCAAAAGGTAGAAGATCAAGCCGATCCCCGCATTCATCATGTAGGTAGCGTTGCCAAGAAAGCGGCGGATATCGTTACGCATGACAGCAAAGATCGGGCTTGCGGATTTAACCGCACGCTCACGGTACTCATACCGTGCGGTAGAACGCCCCGTGGCAAGGAGCGTAGGATAGGTGCGGATGAGGAAAAAGGAGGCAGGAAGAATGACCGCGAGGCATATTCCCGCAAAGCCAAGCCCTGCGAGGATATCTCCGTGCACGATGGCGCGTCCCATCCAACCGAATACGGTCAGGTAGGGTGAAACCGACTCAATGATCACGCCAATGTTTTCCTCGATATGCTCCATGCTCTCCGAAAGGGACAGCATAACCACCATATACAGCGCAAAAAAGAGAACCATCGTGACGATAGAGAGGACATTTTTGTGCTTAATACGGGAGGTGACGAGCGTGACAAGCCAACCAAGGAAGCAGGAAACGGCAAGCGACGCCACCGAGAGAAGAAACGAGAACAAAAGGAAAGCGAGGAAGGGCAGGATCGCAAGGTCTACAAAAAGCAGATACGCAACCGCCGCAGGAAGGATCACCATGCCGCCCATCAGAAGATCGATCACAAACAGAAGAAGAAGACGGCTTGTAAAAATGGATGAGGGGCGCAAGGGGAGGGCAAGGAGAAGCTCGTTATCCTTGGCTCCGTACAGCTCACCCTGCGTGGCAAAAACAGATCCAAACAGGCTGAGCGCGAGTGCCATCATGCCCGCCAGCGCAAAGTAGAAGGAAAAATCCGCCCCCACGGTGACCATAGCCATGGCCATGACCGCAAATACCGAAAAGAACAGAAAAGCAAAAACAAGAAATATAAAAAGAAACAAAAGCGAAACCGCCACGACACCCACGGTCTTTGTCGTCTTCTTCTTATTGCTTCGGGCAAGCGAGGCAAAGAGCGAGAGAAGACGGATCCGCAAAAGAATCAGAAGCTCTCTCATGCATCGGCCTCCGTAGCAATCCCCTCAAGATCCAGAAAGACGCTTTCAAGAGAATGGTCGCCCTTGACCTCCTCCATAGGACCGGAAGCGATCAAGCGGCCGTTTTTGATGATGGCGATCTTATCGCAAAGCTTCTCGGCAACATCCAAAACATGAGTGGAAAAGAAGATGGCACCGCCCTTGTCGCAATGCTCCCGCATCATGGTCTTGAGAATATGCGCGGCACGGGGATCAAGGCCGACAAACGGCTCATCCATCACGATCAGCCGCGGCTCATGAAGCCATGCGGCAATGATCGCCAGCTTCTGCTTCATGCCGTGCGAATAAGCGGAGATCGGCTGCGCAAGGTCCGCCGTCAGGCCAAAACGCTCGGCATACAGACGGATGCGTTCAGCACGCACATCGGCAGGAATACCGTACACATCCGCGATAAAATGCAAATACTTGATGCCGCTTAAAAAATCGTAAAGATCGGGGTTGTCGGGAATGTAGGCCATTATCTTCTTGGCGGCCAGAGGCTCCTTGCTTATGGAGATGCCGCCAACCGTGATGCTGCCCGCATCCTGTCGGAGAATACCGCACACGGCCTTGAGGGTGGTGGTCTTCCCCGCCCCGTTATGCCCGATAAAGCCATAGATCTCTCCGGGGGCGATATGCAAGGACAGGTCATCGACTGCCCTTTTCGTTCCGTAGGCCTTCGTCAAATGCTCAATATACAGCATAATTCCTCCTCATAAGGGTACATCCGTCATGCGAATGCCGTTATCGTTTCCATTATATCCTATATGCCTTCGCAAGTCAAGTGCAAAACGGGCGAATTTGTTTCACAAAAGCATGTATTCTTCTGCCACGGGCGGCTGTGACACGGCTTTACGCTTTTGCATAGGATACAACGAAACCAAAAAATCGAAAGGAGATTTGCATGAATCGTTATCAACGCTGTTATCCAACAGGGTCAGACGACCTGCGCACACGTCAAGGCTGCCGTGGCAACGATGATGAGCCACCTATGCAGAGCGTGGATTGCAATGATCTGCCGCTTGCTCTTGCCTTTGTTCCTCCTCAGCCCTTTCAAAACCTGCTTTTGCCGGAGGAGGGCTGGCATGAGGGGACGATCTTTGCAGACCTGATCAAGCCGTACGAGGGAGGTTGCCGTTCATGAACCATCATGTATCCGAAAGCGATGTGCGCGATGCCATTGCCGCCTATCGCTTCGCACTGATCGATCTCTCGCTGTTCCTTGACACGCACCCCGAAAACGGCGATGCACTTGCCCGTTTTTCCGACTACCGCGCCAAGCTCCGCGAGCTTGAAAATGTTTATACGCAAAACTTTGCACCGCTTGCCGTCCGTGACGTCAGCGGCAAAAACGGCTGGACATGGGGAGAAACACCCATGCCGGAAGAGGGGGTTCTCTGATCATGTGGGAATATCAAAAGCAGCTTGAATACCCGATCCGCATACACCGCCCCGATGCACGCGCGGCCAAGGTTATTATGTCACAATACGGAGGACCGAACTGTGTTTTATGTCAAACTAATAAACTCAACGTAAACAGAGCTTTTTCTTTGTTTGTGCTTGGGTATATATCATTATGAGAAATGAAGCAAATACGTTTTTGAAGAACGAGCTACGAAGCCTAGCAATTAAGACAAGAGCACGCCTCAAGCTCACCCAAAAGGAAATGGCCATCATGCTGGTCATGAATGAAAGCTCTTACTCTAAAATCGAAACCGGAAAAACAATGTGCGGCACTCTGACCGCCATCATTCTGGTATCCCGACAGGAGCACCCTGATCTTTACTTACAAGATCTATGGGACAAGCTCAAAGAAGAGAGTAAAGGCGGTCCTAAATCCCAATGAGAATTACATATGGCGTAACCGAGGAAATCTACACACTCGGCGATCAATCCCGTACATCCTACGGCATCGTTGCATATGCCGAAGGAGAGGAGGACGGCACGGCAACGATCGTCGCCTCCGCAAGAGATCTCTCGCCTGCACGGGAAAGACTGGACGAATTAGTCCGCACGTGCAATCGCCTACATTTGTCATTGATCCATTTTGGTGACGTGATTGAGGATTTTCTGGCAGACTAACATCAAATTAGTAAAAAGCAAGAAAAAGAAAAGAATATATTTTTGAAAGGATAGCCCCGAACACAAATATTTTGCTTCCCCCGTAGCATCTGCTGCGGGGGTTTTGCCTTCCCGTTACCGCATATCCCCCTAAACCCTTGACACAGTTTTTTTGTTTATGCCTCTTTTTCATTAAAAAAGGACGGTTCCCGCGTCCTTGCCGAGAGGAGGTGAAAATATGCATATCAAGTATATAACAAAACTGATCCGCATCCTGCGTGAGTTAGGGCTTACGTATGAGCAGATATGTTTTGTACTTACACACTTGACGTGATCACTCCACGTCGGCAAGGACGGGAAACCGTCCTTGCTTTTTATTGTAGCATAAACAAAAGCCTTTGTCAAGGGCACGTCGATTTTATTTTTACTCCGACACCTCCCCAACACCTAAAATCGATTTAGCCATCATGCGACGGAGCCTCCATCAAAATCCTTGCGTACAGCAGAAATAAAGTGGCTGTGCGTTTGATCGAGCTCTTCGTCTGTTGCAAGCACGCTCGCATATTCCGGCAAGCCGTCAAGGCCGTAGGAAGCACGCAAGGCTCGGCGAGTAAACAGGCCCTTGTGACAGTTTGTAGCAAAACGGTTTGAATAGATCTTTTTCTTGGCTAAATAATACTTGTGCTGCTTCTTTTCACCCTCTTGCTTACCGCTCTCGGTCTCCAGGATCTCTTCATAATACCCGAACCTGTTGCAAGTGCGCTCGTGGCGGGCAAAGAAGAAAGCACAGATCTGTCGGTAAAGATAAACGGGCAGACACATATCCTTCCGCGTCGCATCATACTCAAAC
>JAZOOW010000112.1:0-4302 GCA_045655145.1 Eubacteriales bacterium
TGTCCCTGCGTGTCATCTTGAGCGTAGTCGGCCCGAGATTCCACCTTCGCTTTGCTCGGTGCTGCTTCGCAGCTCGACTCCGCTCCGCTTCGCTCAGAATGACACGGGCAGACACAGTCAAAACCCGAAGGGCGAACAGCAACGCTGTTCGGGTCTCGCAGGAGGGCTTCAACCTGCTTTTTGGAAGGCACCTCTTCGGGGGGCTTTTTGTGTTTTTCGGGGTAAAAGACACCCCTCCTTCATCATGGTGCCTTTCCCTCGGCCTTACGGACTTGAACCTGTGACTTTATCGCATGGATGTGGAACGCAAAAGAATTCCGTGCACCGCGAAAATCGACTCACAGCGCAGGGCGGTTGTGCTATAATGGAGGCAAAGAAGGACGGGCGAAGGCGCAGGCATACAGAACGATCTTCAGGCCTCGGGTGCGATCTTGGGAGAGGTGTTGCTTTGCAGCCGACAGAGCACGCGCGCCGCGGCACGGGGAAGGTCTGACGGCAGGACACCGCGCTCGGAATAACGGGCGGCCTCCTCCTCGCCTGCCGCACCGTGGAGATACGCCGCAAGGCGTGCCGCATCATAGGGCATCATTCCTTGCGCGAGGAGGGATGCCAGCATGCCTGCCAGCACGTCGCCGCTCCCTCCCTTGGAGAGTGCCGTGCTTCCCGACGGGTTGACCGTGACGCGGCCTTGCGGATCGGCAATGACCGTGCCGCTTCCCTTGAGAAGGACGCAGGTACCGCTTTCCTCCGCAAAGCGACGGGCAGCCGCCACGCGGTCGGCCGCGATCTCGGATAACGAAAGGCCGCTGATACGCGAAAATTCCACAGGGTGCGGGGTGAGGATGACGGGGCGGCGCGCACGGCGGAGCCGTGCCGCGACCGAAGGGGAGCCTCCGTTGCCGCAGGCGACGGGCGCGCCGCCGATGGCGGAGCCTCCCGCCGCGGTGAAGCCCCCACCCGCCGAGGATGCCTCCTCCGCCGAGGCGCGTGCCAGAAGATTCAACGCATCCGCGTCCAGCACAACGGGCATTCCCTCACACAAAAGAAGCCGATCCAGCATCTCTGCCACGGCTCCTGCGGAGGCGGCTTCTCCGTGGCGATCTGCCTGCCCGATCCCACAGCCGATCAGAAGCGCGCCGCCCACCCCTCCGCGCCAAAGCTGTGCAGGATAGCCATGCGGTTCCTCGGTGATAGGGGGCATTTCCCGTATAATGACCTCAGGAAGGCGCACACGCACGGGCACGGCTACCTCGGTCGGGGCGTACAGATACACAAGGCCGCACCCCATGCGGAGTGCTCCCTCGGCAGCCAGCACCGCCGCACCCGTATAGGTCGGCGAGCCGCAAAACAGATGCACGCGGCCAAAGCTCCCCTTATGCCCGTCCTCGGGGCGACGGGGAAGAAGCGCCGCCAGCTCTCTTTCATAATCCTTTCGCGCAAGGCTCCTTTCCGCATCCGATACGACGAGCCGAGCCTTTCGCTCCGATTGCTTCATATTCAGCATTCTCCCTTCTCTTTTATCCTCTTTTTCGGCACTTTGTGACAGCATTCTATCTATTTTTTACAAAAAAACACCTTTACAATGCTGTTTTTTTGTGCTATAATATACACGAAGCTATATCTGCAAGGAGGTACTTATATGTCTAATTTGATCGTTACGATCGCGCGGCAATACGGAAGCGGCGGCCGCGAGATTGGCGAAGAAGTCGCACGCCTCCTCGGTTGTCGCGCTTACGGCAAAGAGCTGATCACCATGGCGGCCGAGCGGGGAGGCCTGCATGAGGAATCCCTCCGTCGCGTGGACGAGGTTTCGGCAGGCAGTCTTTTGTATACCCTGGCTATGGGCTCCAACATGTACAGCATCCATACGCCCTCGCATGTACATACCCCCCTCAATGACCGCCTGTTTTTTCTGCAATCCGACCTCATCCGTGAGATTGCAGAGCGGGAGGATGCTGTTCTGATCGGACGCTGTGCCGATTACGTTCTGCATGAGCATACGCCGCTTTTGCGCGTGTTTATCTATGCGGACGAGGAATGCCGCATCCGCCGCATCATGGAGCGCCACAGCATCACCGAGAGCAAAGCGGCCGACCTGATGCGCAAGACGGATACACGCCGCGCCAATTACTACAATTTTTACACAGGGCAAAAGTGGGGGCGACAGGAAACCTACGATCTCTCGCTCAATTCCTCGCTGTTGGGCGTGGCAGATACCGCCAAAATGATTGCGGATTTTGCTCTTGCACTCCGCTATCAACGCAAAAAGACGGCCGATTGACCGCCCCTCCTCGCCAAAAAGAACACGGGTATGCAAGCCCGTGTTTTTTGTGCATGAGGGGGAGAAGGCTGCGCGCGATCCGACACCGCACGTAATTGGCTGTCAAGGGGGCAGGATGTAGAAAATGTGAGGCTCCCCTAAAAAGTTTTCCACAGTTCCTTCTGTGGAAAATGTGGAAAACTCCCCCCTTTTTTCGGGGGAATTTGCCATATTTTGTGCGGTTTTTGCGGAGTTTTCCACATTTTCCACAAGCGCGGGTGTTGAAAACCCCGTTTTTCCGCTGTTTGTGCAGGTTGCACAAGCAGTGCATTTTTTTGGCAGTTTTTGGCTGTCAGCGCGCCCAGTATTTACGGTCAAGCGAGCGCAGGCCGACGGCCTCGGCTATATGGGCAGCCGTGATCTCGGTGCTCCCTGCGAGGTCGGCGATGGTACGCGCTACGCGCAAAATGCGGTCATAACCGCGACCGGAAAGGCCAAGATTTTCAAAGGCCGCCGAAAGCAAGGCCTTACCGCCTGCATCCGGCTCGCAGAAGGCGCGGATGTCCGACGGTGTCATGGCGGCGTTGGCGTACAGCCCTGTGCGGCCTGCCTCCTCGGCCCGAGCGGCCGCAAAGCGGCGTGCCGCGTTCACGCGACTGCGGATCGCGGCCGACGGCTCACCCTGCGTGTCGCCGCTCATTTCCTCATAGGACACGGCGGGCAGCTCGACCTGGATATCGATGCGGTCAAGCAGGGGGCCACTGATGCGCGAAAGATACCGCCGCACATCGTCGGGACGGCAGGTGCAGGTCTTGTTCGGATCGCCATAGTAGCCGCACCGACAGGGGTTCATGGCGCACACCAGCATAAAGCGCGCGGGATACCGCACGCGCGCGGCGGCACGGGTGATAGACACCGCGCCCTCCTCCAGCGGCTGACGGAGCGACTCGGTTAGGACCTTATTGAATTCGGGCAGCTCATCTAAAAACAAAACGCCGTTATGTGCCAAGGACAGTTCTCCGGGGCGCGGATTACTGCCGCCCCCGACGAGGCCTGCCTGGCTGACGCTGTGGTGCGGCGCACGGAAGGGGCGTGCTGTGAGAAGCGTATCCCCAAGCACCCCTGCAATCGAATGCACCTTACTGCTCTCCACCGCCTCCTCAAAGCTGAGGTCGGGCAGGATGCTCGCAAGACGGGAGGCCAGCATGGACTTTCCCGATCCGGGAGGGCCGATGAGCAGAATGTTGTGGCCGCCCGCCGCGGCGATCTCCATGGCGCGCTTGGCGCGGAACTGGCCGCGCACGTCGGCAAAATCAAGGCGGCTCTGTGCACTTTTTTGAACGAACTCAGCCGGATCGTACTCTGTGGGCGCAATGCGTGCCTCCCCCTTGAGGTGCGCGACCAGCTCACGGAGGGAGGACACGCCAAAGACCGTCATGCCCGACACCACCGCCGCCTCGCGGGCGTTGGCACGCGGAACGAAGATCTCACGCCGTCCTGCCGCACGGGCGGCCAGCGCAAGGCAGAGCACGCCGCACACAGGGCGCACCTCACCCGAGAGCGACAGCTCACCGATCAGGCATTTATCCGACATATCGAGCGTACGCGGAATTTTTCCGTCGCATTGCAAAATAGCGGCCGTCATGGCAAGATCAAAGGCCGAGCCCTCCTTTTTGCGGTTGGCAGGCGCAAGGTTGACCGTCAGATCGAGGGACGGAAAGCCAAAGCCGCTGTTCTCACAGGCGGAGCGCACGCGCTCCTTGGCCTCCTTGACGGCAAGATCGGGGAGTCCGACCACCTCAAAGCGCGGCACGCGGTTCCAGCCACTGCATTCTACCGTGACCTCATAGCCGTCAACCCCCAAAATGGCGGCGGCATAAATCTTTGTAAGCATATCCTCACCTCAATGTCTTTTCTTCCTCTATTGTAGCACATTTCCCGAGAAATGTAAAGACACCCGCAAAAAAGAGGGACCCGGGCGATTTTTTCGCACGGGGCCTGGTTCAGGGCACCCCGGGAGGCGGGCTCGGAGCAACAAGCCC
>JAZOOW010000113.1:0-4961 GCA_045655145.1 Eubacteriales bacterium
GAGGTTTTTACGTCATACGTGCTTGCAGAGCTATCCGAGGATCCCGCCGCAGAAAGCGGCAGGATCGCAAGGGGCAGGCAAAGGAGGAGTGCCAAAAATATAGAAAATATTCTTTTCATGACAAAACCTCCTTAAGAAATATCTGTCCAGTCATACTCTCGTACATTCATGTCTTCGGGCATATAAGAAATGGAGATATTAGCGCGTGCATCATTGATTATCATCTCAGGAGTTATTTCTTCTCCAACCGCCCGCCATGCAAATATGACACGATCCCCCTCGCATACGGTCAACTGCATATTGTTAAATTTCATATAAACATCTGTAGATCCATCACCATCATCAAATCCAGCCGGAAAAGAATAAGTCAACAGATTTCCATTCGTATCCCAAACCATAACAAGCGGAATGAGATAACTTTCATCTAAAACTCCAATATAACACCCCTCATAATCAGGCATATGCCAAGTAATAACACCATCCCTAGGAGCAGTATAACGGTATGTCGGCAGGTTTTCCCCAGCAACCGCGTCCGGGCCAATTCCTGCATATCCGGTATCAAGCTGAATACCGCCGTGTTCACCATAAAATTTTTCGCCGTTATATGTTGCCCAACCGTCGACAACGGTGTTATATTCAGTAAACTCGAGTGTGTATCTACTTGTAAAACCAAACGACCAGTTACCGCTACCATTCACAAGCTCACCGTCGCTATCGACCGTTGGAAAATGATCGTAGGACATATCACACTTCTGCTCAACCGTAACATAACGCGGGCAATAGTCACACTTGAAAGTACAAATGCGATATTTATCACCGTTTTCTGCGGTAAAGATCTCGTAATCCATACCGTCAGAGGTCCAGTTATATGACGCATGGGAGCAATTGCCAAACCTGTCCGCATCGTACTCGTTGACTTCAAAAGGAAGGTCGCTCATGTAGGAAACGGCGACATCCACCCACAAGGCGTCTGCATTATCAAAGAGGGTATAGGTATTCGCTCCAAAGCAAAAAAGCACCTGATCCCCCGCTTTAACCTCTCGCTGAATATTATTGAAATACTCGTAAAAATAATCCTTGTCCGGCTTGATGGGCGTGGAAAACTCTACAACGCGCTCACCGCTCATAACAACGATCGCCTCAGGAAAAGCGGTTTCACTGCCAATAACGTTATAATCCGCCACGTACCAGCTGATCACACCATCCTTCGGTGCAGTATAGCAAAAGGAAACGTAGGAAGTACAGGTAGGGTGAATTCCGATCACACCCGTTTTTGCACTCACCGCACCGTTTCCACCAAACCACGGTTGACCGTCGTAGCACATCCAATTCTCGTGAAAAGAATTATACGGCGTAAATGCAAGCGTATCCTTATCGGTAAAACCAAAGGACCAATTACCGACGAAGGTCGGTGCGCCTCCGGAATCAACAGGGAGATTATCCAGCACAGCATCAATCGGTTGCTCTATGGTAATTTTCTCGTGGCAAGCAGCACATTCATACGTAGCCAAGCGAACCTTTTGGCCGTCCTCCTTAACCAGCTCGACATCCTCCGTGCCGTCAGTAGCCCAGTCCACTACGCTGTGCGGACAGACATAGGTAGAACCCGCTGCCCCCACATCGCCTACAGGAACCTTGGCGAGAGCACCGAAGAGAATCAGGGCGGCCAAAGCGCAGGAAAGAATGGCTATCCACTTCTTGACTTCTTTTGTCATCGTCATTTTTATTTTCTCCTTTCGTTAAAGTAAAAGCAGGCCTGCGCTACCTACGCAAGCCTGCTTGGATATTATCAGGCGTAGAACGCGCCAGCAGTCTTACCCTTCACCAGGGTAGGGTAAACCGTTACGTTGTGCTCGCCGGGGGCGACGTTCACGTAAATAATCAATGTCGAATCAGCATCAAGCTTAAAGGTTCCGTCTGCATCGTCGCCGCCAAAGTCAGCGATCACGGTGCCGCTGTTGGCACCGATCGTAGCGGTCAGCCACACACCCTTCTCACTTGCAGAAGCACGGACACCGTTCTTGCCGGAGCTGAAGGTGTAAGTACCGGCCTTGAGGGTAACGCTTGCGATCTGTACGGTCTGCATTTCCTCATCGGTGGTATCGCCCACGATCTTGATCGCGCCGTCATCGTTCGGGGTGACAGTCAGCGTATTACCGAGAAGTGACTTCTTGGCAGTCAGGGTGTAGTTACCTTCCTCACCTACTGTGAGATAGTTGTTTTCGTTGCGTGTGCCGATTCCGGCAACGCCGTTGAATGCGCCGGACACCAAGCCGACAACTGCGCCGAGAACCAGGACCACGCAAAGAACGCCGACCCACTGGTGACGGCGGAAAAATCTTTTGATACTTGTCATTTTTTGTTTTTTCCTTTCTTGTATTTACTTTTTGTTTTTTGTGTGGTAGAATGTTTACGCGAAGCAATGCGGCGGACAAAATTGCCGCAGCTCGTGCAACGCTCGGCAGTCTTGACCTCTACCAGATCATGACCGCGCTTCTTTTTCTCCTTCGGAGGAGAGGTCGCTTGTACGGGAACCGCCTTGAAGTACAGGTTATCCGGCGAAATGCCGTGCACCTCGGTCACGATATAATCCTTATCCGTGCCACGGGTAAAGATGCGTGTGATCCGATCCTTACAAGGATCGCGGCAATCCAAGTCGCGCTTGCGTTCCCAACGGGAGCGCCAAGCTCCGATACGCTTGCTCTCGCTCTCACGAACAGGCTTACTCCTTCTCCGTTTGTCCTTGTGGTAAGTAAACTTAAAAATCATGGAGGCTCCTTATGGATGAAAGAATCAAAAAAATTGTTAAAGAGGTAAAAGAATCATTATTCACAAGAGGAATGGATGATTTTTGGACCGACCCCCGTGCTTATCGCCTTGGAAAATATAAGCACTTTCACGAGGTCAGGAAAGCCGTAGAGCCTTACGGCATCCGCCTTGATTTCATCGAGGGTACGGTCGTTTTCTCGGATACGCCTTGGCGTTTCACACACGAAGGTGCTGATGATCCGACCGGATACTCAAGATTTATCAAGGAAATTTAAGATCAATCCGGTTCAAAAAAGCCGTCGGGCGTATACGCGCCCTTTATCCGACCGCGATCGTCATAATCAAAATCGCCTTCGAGGAAAACGATCGGACCGCTGCGGTCGTCAACAAGGTGATCGCTTACAGGCCCTCGCGCGTTATACGCCCCACCCCGAGAATAACCTCGGGGTTTACGGTTTGTTTTCTTTTTTCTCGCCCTTTTGGAGTTAAAAGGGCGACCGCCTTTATTGCCTTTTTTGATGCCCGCAATATAAGCTCGCTTCTCTCGCCTTGTCTTGAACATACGCATCACCCCCTTACACTCCAATTATCTTCGCATCCGTTGCGCACCGGAATAAAGACCTTAACAAAAAACGCCCCCGAACGCCGCCAAAACGACGTCCGAGGACACCCCTCGATCTGACATGACGAATTGGGAAACGGTCCACAAAGGGCAAGGTCATGCTTTAGCCGAGGGCCTCTACTACCGCGCATCAAAGGGCGGCGGATGCACGGTAATAGGGTAGATAACGCTTTCGCGGTTATCTTTTAGTTCTGCTTCTGATCGGGAAGCTTTGTAACAGCAACGATGTTCGAGGTACCAAGCTCAAACTCGATATCTACGAGATCGCCAGCACGGGGCGTATACCCCTGCGGCAGGAGCTTGTTCTGCGCTACGTACTTATCGCATCTTGCCTTGCCGTCCTTGGTAGCGTAGCAGAAGGGCACATAGCCGTCCACGGTCAGCTTGCCGTCCTTGTCCGTCTTGTGCGACTTGGCTCCAAAGGACACGTAGAACCCCTTCGTGCTTCTGCCGTCCTCAAATGTGATCTCCGCTGCCTCAACCGAAAAAATTTTGCACTTGCTCATGTTTTTGTTCTCCTTTTTGTTTTTTTATTTTTGTTCAGCACCTTGCTGACGGGTTAACTATAACATAAATCACAAGAAAAACTTACAACGAAACGTTGTAAAATGAAAATTTCTTAAAAAATTTTTGAAAAATCAAAACGGAAGCTCCTCATCACCATCAAGCTCTGTAAATTGCTCCTGGTGCAAAGCCGGATCTATATACACCTCTTGCTCATCAGGAAGCCCCTTTTTGCTCAATTCTTCCATACGCGCAAGCGAATACGCCACGGGAAAATCCCGCGCATGGTATCCTTCGCCGTCCTTCCAATGATATCTGATGCAATGGATGCGGCGCAGAAGCTGATCTGCGCTATCGCCCTTTTGGTCTCTCTCGGATAACATTCTGCGATACGCCCCAAGCGGATGGAGCACCGAGGTTATATGCACCTCCGTCCAAAGTGCCTTGCCGTTCTTAAAGCGTGCAGGAAGATCACACTTGTAGATATCAAGATAACGGAGCAGATCGCCAAACTTTATTTCGCCCTTAAAGTCCTCGATCCACAAGATCGGCTCGCCGTTGTATTTATCGAACATGCCACGACCGTAAGACGAAAGATAAAACACGCGGCTTTCACCCTCGCGGGCTTGCAGCTCCATACGTGAATATGACTTGCCGGAGCCGGACGCGCCCGTGTGCCATATGACCTTTACCTCTCGCTCGGCGGGTGTTTCCCTATCGCGCTTGTCAAAGTACGCGGAGCGGATCATGCTCTCATACCGATAATAACCAAACGATTCCGAAAGGATCTCAAGCGGCGTTTTTCCCTCGCGGAGCATGGAAGATATGTTTTGTATATCTGATCTTTGCCCTTGACGGCCACGAATGACACCGTGTCGGGCTACGTATATAACCTCCTCCCAAGGAAGCCCTGCTTCCTTCTTTTCTTTTTCGGAATAGTTTCCTGATTTGCTTATGTAATCCTCGGCCTCGCTTTTACTGCCCTTGGTGCCTTCAAAAAACATCCCAATAGCATAAGTGTTTTTTATAAAAGAAAAGCGCATTAAGTCGGATCGTAGCCATGTCG
>JAZOOW010000114.1:0-19119 GCA_045655145.1 Eubacteriales bacterium
GAGGCCGTCGTTCGGAGAACGGCGGCCTCTTTTTTTGTTTAATGGATATCTCCAAGCCGCTCGGCAAACACCTCGCGGATGTAGGCAAACTCCTCGGCGGTATAGAGATCAGCCTGCTCCTCTAAAACGGTCTTGAGATCGGGGGCATCCAGTGCGCGGACCTCCTCCACAAAGGAACGGAGGAATATGCGTCCGTCGTCAAGCGTCACCGTGTCCTCCGGCACTTCCTCGGCGGCATTAGGAATTTCTTCCTCGAGAGGGGCTTCCTCGTCGGGAAACACAGGCTCTACGTCGTCAAAAGCAGGGGTGTAGGCAGGGGAGTCCTTGCGTTTTTTGAAAAAAAGCATACTACCTCCTCGGTGTGTGTTCTCAAAGAAAGTCGCGCGGAGATCAGTTTTTGAGGCTGTGGATCGGTGCAGGGATGCGGCCGCCGCGTGCAACAAATTTTGCAGGAGAGAAGGGACGGAGCGGCATGATGGGTGCGGTACCGAGCAGACCGCCAAAGTCCACGCTGTCGCCTACGGTCTTTCCGTATGCGGGGATGAGGCGTACAGCAGTGGTCTTGGTGTTGGCAACGCCGATCGAGATCTCGTCGGCGATCACGCCGCAGATCACGTCCTCGCTCGTGTCACCGGGCACGGCGATCATATCAAGGCCGACCGAGCATACGGCGGTCATGGCCTCCAGCTTTTCGATCGAGAGCGCACCGCTGTTCACAGCGGCGATCATGCCCTCATCCTCGGAAACGGGAATGAACGCACCCGAAAGACCGCCCACGTGGCCGGAGGCCATCACGCCGCCCTTTTTGACGGCATCGTTAAGCATGGCAAGGGCGGCCGTGGTGCCGTGCGCACCGCAGGATTCAAGCCCCATGTTTTCAAGAATGCGCGCCACCGAGTCCCCGATGGCGGGGGTGGGGGCCAGCGAGAGATCGATAATGCCAAAGGGCACGCCGAGGCGGCTTGATGCCTCGGTAGCGACCAGCTGACCGACACGGGTGATCTTGAACGCGGTGCGCTTGATCAGCTCGGAAAGGGCAGAGAGATCGCAATCCCCCGCCCGTGCAATGGCGGAGCTGACAACGCCGGGGCCGGATACGCCCACGTTGATGGCACATTCCGCCTCGCCAACACCGTGGAAGGCACCTGCCATGAAGGGGTTATCCTCGGGGACGTTAGCAAAGACCACCAGCTTGGCACAGCCGATGGAGTTGCGGTCACGGGTGAGATAGGCGGCGCGCTTGATGGCACTGCCCATCATACGGATGGCGTCCATGTTGATGCCTGCCTTGGAGGAGGCCACGTTGACGGAGGAGCAGACAAGCTCGGTTTCGGCAAGTGCCTCGGGAATGACCGAGATGAGGTTTTTGGCCCCCTTCGTCATGCCCTTTTGCACAAGGGCGGAAAAGCCGCCGATAAAGTTGATGCCTACGGCATCCGCCGCACGTTGGAGCGTTTTTGCAACCTTTAAGTAGCCCTCGGGAGAGAGGTCTCCCCCCACAAGAGAGATCGGCGTGACCGATACGCGCTTATTGACGATCGGAATGCCGTAATCCTTTTCAATGTCCTCGCCCGTGCGGACAAGGTCCTTGGCGGTCATTGTGATCTTATCGTAGATCCGCGTGCAAAGGCGGTCAGCATCCTCGCTCACGCAATCAAAAAGCGAGATGCCCATGGTGATGGTACGGATATCCAGATTTTCCTCACGGATCATCTGGATGGTTTCCAAAATATCCTGTGTATTGATCATACGGTCACCCCTCAGATGCGGTGCATCGCATCAAAGATCTCTTCATGTACGGCACGGATATCAAGACCGCGCGATCTGCCGAGCGAGGCCATCTCCCCCGAGAAGTCTGAGAAGGGCATGGTCAGCGCACCGATCTCCACCAGCATGATCATGGCAAAGTATTCGCCAAGAACGCTCTGTGTGATCTCGATGATATTGGCACCTGCCTTGGCGCAAACGGCAGACACGTCGGCAATGATACCCACGCAGTCCTTACCTGTAACGGTGATAACAGCTTTCATATAGCTCCTCCGAAATTTTTGTCGAATATAGTATAGCAAAATACAAGCAAAAAGTCAAGGCTTGGCGCAATAATTAAGGGAGCGGTGCCGCTACGGCGGGGCCGCTCCCTTTGGCTGTGCAAAAATCAGCGCAGACCGTATTTTTCGATGACAAAATCAAGGTCCTTGTCACCGCGTCCGGAGAGGTTGATGAGGATCGAGCCGTGCTCCATCGTCTTCGCCAGCTTCATGCCGTAGGCCACGGCGTGCGAGCTTTCAATGGCGGGGATGATGCCCTCAAGACGGGAGAGCTTGTAAAAGGCGTCGATGGTCTCCTCGTCGTCGATCACATCGTACTTCACGCGGCCGATCTCCTGGAGAAAGGCGTGCTCGGGACCCGAGGAGGGGTAGTCAAGACCGCTTGCCACCGAGTATACGGGGGCAGGCTCGCCGTTCTCGTCCTTGAGCATGATGCTGTTAAAGCCGTGCATGATGCCCTCGGTGCCGTATTTGAGGCTGGCGGCGTGGTCACCAAGCTTCGGGCCGCGGCCAAGCGGCTCAACGCCGTAAATATCCACGGGATCGTTGAGGAAGCCCGCAAACAGGCCTGCCGCATTCGAGCCGCCGCCCACACAGGCAACGATCGCGCTCGGCAGATGCCCCGTCATGTCAATAAACTGCTCTCTTGCCTCAATGCCCACAACGCTCTGGAAATCGCGCACCATCATGGGGAAGGGGTGCGGTCCGAGCACCGAGCCGATGCAATAGATGGCATCGTTGTATTCCTTGCTGTATGCCTCGAAGGCGGCATCCACCGCTTCCTTGAGCGTTTGCAGACCGTGGGTGACCTCTACCACGTTGGCACCCAGCACCTTCATTCTGGCCACGTTCGGTGCCTGTTTCTTGATATCCACCGTGCCCATGTAGATGTCACATTCAAGACCGAAGTAGGCGGCCGCCGTGGCAAGTGCCACGCCGTGCTGGCCGGCGCCCGTCTCGGCAATGACCTTTTTCTTGCCCATGTACTTGGCAAGCAGTGCCTCGCCCATGCAGTGATTGAGCTTGTGCGCGCCCGAATGGTTTAAGTCCTCACGCTTTGCGTAAAGCTGCACCTTGCCGCCCAGTGCATCGGAAAGACGCTCAAGATGCGTCACGGGCGTGGGTCGCCCTTGAAATTCCTTGCGGATGCGGCGCAGCTCGGCAATAAACTTGCGCGACTGGCAGATGGAATAATAAGCCTCGGTGATCTCGGCCATAGCCGCCTTGAGCTTATCGTCCACGTAAACGCCGCCGTATTTGCCAAAAAAGCCGTCCTTGTCGGGATAATGATTAAAATAGGTATCAAAATCAACCTGTCCGATCTTCATGCTGCTCCTCCAAGATATATGATATGTGAATACAAAAAACGCCCTTGACAGAAGTGTCGCTTCGTCAAGGGCGAACGGTTGTTCGCGGTGCCACCTTGCTTCAACTCATAAGAGTCCTCATGGGATACGAGCATATCCCCGGCCCTGTGACGGGAGCCACCCGCGGCGCATTTAACGCCGACCTCCACAGTCCATATTACACGGGATCCCATATGGGGCTTACACCGTCCCCCACTCGCTCGGAAGGAAAGATCCGTCTTTTTTCTGCTTCATCGGTTTTTCTCATAATAGCATGATTTTTGCCGTTTGTCAAGAGGTATCGCAAAAAATTACATAGAATGCTTTTCGCGGTGCTGCTTAATGGCAGCAAAGGATTGATCGCTGATTACGTGCTCAATGCGGCAGGCATCCTCGGCGGCCACGGTGGGATCCACGCCAAGGCGCACAAGAAAATCCGTCAGGAGCATATGCCGCTCATAGATCTTCTCGGAAACCTCACGCCCTGTCTCGGTGAGATGGAGCGAGCCATCCTCGTCCACCGTAATAAAGCCGCCGTCCCGCAAAAGCTTCATGGCACGGCTGACAGAGGGCTTGCTGTAGCCCATATATTCACCAACATCGATCGCACGGACATGCGGATTTTTTTGCGAGAGAACAAAAATGCTCTCAAGGTACATCTCTCCCGATTCTTGTATGGACACAACAACGCCTCCTTTTCTCTCTTCTTTTTATAGTATAACACAGAAATAAAAAAAAGCAAGGCCTTTCAAAAAAAGCTTGCCTCCCGTAGAAGTGGAAGACACGTGTGCGTTTGCGGTGTTCCGTAGGGGGAGCATCCATGGTATGTTCCGTACCGCCTACGGCGATGATGCAGGAGCATCTCATTGTTTCCAACAGAAAACAGCGGATTTTCGCATATTTTCAAAGACGGCGGCATAGGGGTAAAAAAAGCTTGCTTTTAGGAGGTCTTTATGGACGTTACCCGTCTTGCCGCCGCCTTTCTCTCACTCCTGCCGCCCATTCTTCTGGGGGTGGGGGTGTACCTTGGGATTCGCCTCGGCTTCTTTCCCTTTTTGCATCCCGTGCGCACCGCACGCGCCCTTTTCGGAAGGAGCGGTGAGGCGGGGGAGCAAAACGGAAGCTCCTTTTCTCCGCCGATCTCCGCACACACGGAGAAAAAAACCTCCCCCTTCCGTGCGGCCAGCGTAGCAATCGCAGGAACGATCGGAGTTGGCAATATCGCAGGCGTGTCGCTTGCGATTCTTACGGGTGGCGCGGGGGCGGTCTTCTGGATGTGGGTGTGCGGCCTTCTCGCTATGATCCTCAAATATGCAGAGATCACGCTCGCTATGGACAGCCGCCGCCCCGACGGGCAGGGCGGCCTGATGGGGGGGACCTTTTTTTCCATGCGCGCCGCAGGACTTCCGCGCATGGCGGCCGTATTTGCCGTTCTGATGCTGGTACAGGCGGTCGCCGTGGGCGGCATGGTGCAGGCAAACGCCATATCCGATTGCCTATTTGATGCCTTTTCCTGCCCGCCTCCCTTTGTCGGGGCAGTGCTTGTCCTCATGACGCTCCCCATAACGCTGGGGGGCGGCGGGAGCATCTCGGCGTGGACGGCACGGCTGGTTCCCCTAATGTGCCTGCTCTATCTTCTTGTGACGGGGGCGGTGATCCTCACCCATTGCGGTGAGCTTCCGCGTGTCTTTTCCGATATCATGGCATCCGCCTTTTCTCCCGAGGCAACAAGCGGTGGGATCCTTGGCTTTCTCGGCTCGCGCGCGCTGCGTGTCGGCATGGCACGGGGGCTGATGTCCAACGAGGGCGGCTGCGGAACGGCTCCCTCCGCGCACGCCGCCAGCACAGAGCCGATCGCCGCGCGACAGGGGCTTTTCGGGATCCTTGAGGTGTTTGCCGACACCATCGTGATCTGCACGCTCACGGCACTTGCCATTCTCACCGCCGTTCCCTCCGCGGCGGCGGGAATGGGGGGCATGACGCTTGTGCGCGAGGCCTTCACGGCAACGCTCGGCGGCGCGGCCCCCCTCCTCCTCGCGTTCATGCTGACCTTTTTTGCCTATGCCACCATTCTGTCGGCTTCCTTTTACGGGGAGAGCGTGCTCCGTTTTTTCGGTTTCGGGGCACCCGTGTGTCGCGGATTTGCATTTTTCTTTTGCTTTTTCGTTTTTTGCGGCGCGGTTAGCACACCAAGCGGCATCTGGCTTGCGGCCGATGTTATCCTTGGTGTGATGGCACTTTTTAATCTTTTCCTGCTGGTAAAAAGAACAGACCGCATTGTAGAGCTGACCGCCTCTGCAGGCTACTGTAAGCGTCGTAAATAGAAAATCGGCACCCGTTTCAGAACACACGGGTGCCGATTTTTGCGGTTTTATGCGTTTTCCCAGTTGTGGAATACGTTGGTAATGTCGTCGTTTTCCTCGAGCTTATCAAGGAGATTTTGCATATTGGCAATGTCGGCCTCGGCCGTCAGCTCCGTATAGGTCGAGGGAACCTTGGCACGCTCGGCCGAGGTGATCGTGTAGCCGGCGGCGGTCAGCACCTCGCTGATGGCGTATACGTCGTCCGGCTCGGTGTAGATCTCGTAGATGCTGTCCTCGCCCTCAAAATCGGTAGCACCCGCCTCAAGTGCCGCCTCCATCAGGGCATCCTCCTCGATCTCGCCGTCCTCATCGGCAATGATAATGACACCCTTTTCGGCAAACAGGAAGGACACACAGCCCATCGCGCCGAGGTTGCCGCCGTATTTGCTGAAATAGTGACGCACGTCACCTGCCGTGCGGTTCTTTGAGTCGGTAGCCGCCTCCACGATCACGGCAACGCCGCCGGGGCCGTAGCCCTCATAGGTCATTTCCTCGTACACCGCACCGTCCTTGTCGAGCGACTTCTTGATCGCACGCTCGATGTTGTCGTTCGGTACGTTGTTGGCCTTGGCCTTGGCGATCAGATCGCGGAGCTTGCTGTTGGAGGCAGGATCACCGCCGCCTGCACGAACGGCTACGGCGATCTCCTTGCCGATCTTGGTAAAGATGCCTGCCTTGGCGGCATCGGTCTTTTCTTTCTTGTGCTTAATGTTATTCCATTTGCTGTGTCCGGACATGGTATGACTCCTTTATCAGATCTTTTCGGGTGTTTTCAGGCAAATCAGGGAAAGCGCACGCCCAAGCACGGTGTGCGTGGCATCCGTCATGGCAACACGGGCGTTGCGGACGGCCTCTTCCTCACAGCCGAGAATGGAACAGTTGTGGTAAAAGCGGTTGAAGGCCGCGCAAAGCTCCAGAATGTAGCGCGTGATGTGCGAGGGCTCGTAGTCCTCCAGTGCATGGAGCACCGTTTCGGGGAAGGTGGAAAGCACCTTGGCAAGCGAAAGCTCGTCATCGGTCATATCGTAGGTGCTCATCCCGCCGCGCCCGTCTGCCTTTTCAAGGATGCTGGCCGTGCGCGCATAGGTGTACTGCGCGTAAGGGCCTGTGTTCCCGTCAAAGGAAAGGGCATCCTCCAGAATAAAGTTGATATCGCGCATGCGGTTGTTGGAGAGGTAGTGGAACACGATCGCACCCACGCCCACCGCCTCGGCGATCTCGTCGATGTTCGGGAGATTCGGGTTCTTCTCCTCGGTGATGGCGCGCACCTTCTCAATGGCCTGTGCAAAAAGGTCCTTGAGGAGCACGACGTTGCCCGTACGGGTGGCCAGCTTCTCACCGTTGATGCTCACCGTTCCGTAGGGAACGTGAACAAGATCCTTTGCAAAATCGTAGCCCATCAGCTCGATGACCTTAAACCACTGGGCAAAGTGCAGGCTTTGTCCTGCGCTGGTCACGTAGATGCACTTGTCAAAATCATAAGTTTCCTTGCGGTAAACGGCGGCGGCGATGTCACGGGTGGGATAGAGGGTAGAGCCGTCACGCTTTAAGATCAGACAAACGGGCATATTATAGGCATCAAGGTTGACGACCGAGGCACCGTCATCCAGCTCCAGCAGATTCTTCTCACGCATGACCTCGATCTGACGGGGCATCTTGTCGGTATAAAAGCTCCCGCCGTTATAGGAATCAAAGGTGATGCCCAGCATGCCGTAGGTCTTCTGATATTCGCGCAGGCTGATCTCGATAAACCACTTCCAAAGCGCGATATTCTCGGGATCGTGTGCCTCGAGCTTTGCAAACTCGGCGCGTGCCTCGTCGTTGAGGGCGGGATCCTTCTCGGCCTCGCTGTGGAAGAGCACGTAAAGACGGACAAGCTCATCGATCTCGCCTGCCTCCACCGCCTCACGCGAGCCGTAGCGGCGGTAAGCCACGATCAGCTTGCCGAACTGCGTGCCCCAGTCACCCAGATGATTGATGCCCACACAGCGGTAGCCTGCAAACTCATGGAGAAGCTTGAGCGAGTGTCCGATCACCGTCGTGCCGAGATGCCCGATGTGGAAGGGCTTGGCCACGTTCGGCGAGGAATAGTCGAGAACTACAGTGCGCCCACCGCCCGTACGGGGGGAGCCGTAATCCGCACCTGCGGCCGCAATGTCGGCCATTACGCGTGCGGAAAAAGCGTGGCGGTTGATATGAAAATTGAGATATCCGCCTGCCACCTCTACCCGTGCGATCTCCTCTGTGGGCGCGACCGCGGCGGCAAGCTCGGCGGCGATGCGGGGCGGGGCGGTGCGGAGCTGGCGGCTCAGCTTAAAGCAGGGGAGCGCAATATCACCCATGGTGGGATCGGGTGGATATTCCAGCATGCCTGCGATTTCGTCGGGTGAAAGCACGGCGGCGGGAAAAGCGGCGGATGCCCCCGCAGAAATGGCGGCGGCCAGCTTGTTTTTCAGTGTCAGCATAGCAATTTCCTTCGTTCGTTTCGTGATGTTAGGTCAACCTAACTATTCTATTATAAACTAAAACCTTGGCTTTTGCAAGAGCTGTGCGCCTTTTTTTCGTCACGGCACTCTTTTTTTCTCAAAACGTGGAAGAAAGGGCAGAGATTTCACAAAAAAACCGCATCCAAACAACTATTTATTAACAATTTGTTTATATATATATGTTACAATTTCTCTGTATCGTGTGTCTTTACGCTCGCCCTCTGCTCGAGGAGAGGAGAGGGAACGGCACGCAAAAAAAGAAAAGGATGGGGCGCATGCGCCCGTACGGTTATGATTAAGGTTGAGCATCTGACAAAAAGCTACGGCTCACATATGGCAGTTTGCGACGTGAGCTTTGAGATCCGAGAGGGGGAGGTCGTCGGCTTTCTCGGCCCGAACGGTGCCGGAAAAAGCACGACCATGAATATTCTGACAGGCTGTCTTTCCTCCACGGACGGCACGGTCACGGTAGACGGCAAGGATATTTTGCGTGAGCCGACCGAGGCCAAGCGGCGTATCGGCTACCTGCCGGAGCAGCCGCCCCTCTATCCCGATATGACGGTGGAGGAATACCTCTACTTCGTCTGCGATCTGAAGCGCTGTGAGCTTCCGCGCCGTGAGCACGTGGATGAGATCTGCGATGTTGTGCGCATTGCGGATGTAAAAAAGCGGCTGATCGGCAACCTCTCCAAGGGCTACCGTCAGCGTGTGGGCATCGCGCAGGCACTGGTGGGCAATCCGCCGGTTCTGATTTTTGACGAGCCTACCGTTGGCCTTGACCCGAAGCAGATCATCGAGGTGCGTAATCTCCTGCGTACGCTCGGGAAGAAGCACACGGTCATTCTCTCTACGCACATTCTCCCCGAGGTGCAGGCCATCTGCAACCGCCTGCTCATCATCAGCGACGGGCGTATCGTCGCCGACCGACCGACCGAGGAGCTGACGCGCGTGATCCGTGACAGCCGCCGCTACCGCCTGCGTGCGGAGGGGCCGCAAAACGCCATCATCGGTGCTCTGCGCGGCATTCCCGGCATCACGCGTGCCGATGTGATGGCAGAGCGTGACGGGGAAGCCGGACTTTATCAGTTTGAGAGTGCCGCCGGCACCGATGTGCGCCGTCCTCTCTTCTTTGCGTTGGCCGAAAAGGGCTATCCGATCCTCTCGCTGGAGCCGGTCAGCACCAACCTTGAGGATGTATTCCTGCAGCTTGTGGAAAACGGCGGCGTTTTGCCGACCGACGAGAAGCCGACTGCACGGCAGAAAAAATCAAGATAAACGGGGGGGACACGCCATGCTCGCTATTTATAAGCGCGAAATGCGCTCCTATTTTACAACGCCCATCGGGTATATCTTTGCGGCCATCTTTCTTTGCATCAGTGCCGCTGTCTTTTGCTTTACAACGCTTTATTCCATGTCGGCGGATACCTCGCTGTATTTCACCGTCATGATCTTTTCCTTTGTTGTGCTTCTCCCGCTGCTGACCATGAAGACCTTCAGCGAGGAGCGCAAGACGAAAACAGAGCAGCTCTTTCTCTCCGCGCCCGTTTCCATTACGAGCGTGGTCATGGCCAAGTTTCTCGCGGCCTTTACCGTGTTCTTCGGATGCACGCTGGTCAGCGCGCTCAACTTCATCATCCTCTACAACCACGCAGAGCCCAGCACGCCCCTGATCCTTGGCAACCTGACAGCCATGATCCTTGTCGGCATGGCCTTCCTTGCCATCGGCGTGTTTGTATCCGCGCTGTCCGAGAGCCAACTCTCCGCCTCTGTCATCACGGTGGCGGTCCTGCTTCTCCTTCTCGTCATCAGCTTTGCCAACAGTCTGATCGGCGTGGAGTGGATCCGCTTTATTCTCAGTGGCCTTTCGGTGTTTGCCCGTTATCAGAATTTTGCAAACGGCATCTTTGACGTGGCGGCCCTTCTTTACTACGTGTCCTTAACCGCCGTGTTCCTGTTCCTAACCGTCCGCGTCTATGACAGACGTCGCTTTTCCTGATGGGGAGGCACCATGAAGCTTACCGAATTTTTTAAGAGGCGGCGTGTCGCGTATACCGGCACAACGGCAACCATTACCGCGCTGGTGCTGGCCCTCTTTTATCTTGTCAATCTCGTTTTTCTCGGCCTTGCAAACCATTTTTCTTGGTATTTCTACACGGGTGAGGAATACGATCTCAGCATCTCGGATGCGGCTGCCGAGCTGTTTGCGGATATTGATACCGCGGACGGCGGCGTGGAGATCATTTTCTGCGATGTTGAGCAGAATATTGCAGGGCACAAGCAACTGGATTTTGTGTATAAGACCGCCACAGCCATGCAGGAGAAATACCCTGATCTGATCAACATTTCTTATGTGAATCTCTGGCTTGAGCCCTATCGTGTGGCCGATTATCATACCAATGAAAACGGCACGGAGAACGAGATCACCTCCTCCACCGTCATCATTGACTATCAGGGCAAGTTCCTTGTGAACGCGGCCTCCTCCTTCTATGTACTGGACAGCGAAAGATACGTCATCTCCTATAACGGCGAGGAGGAGCTGGTGTCGAACATCCTGTGGGTGACGGCCCGGGAGCATCCCGTGGCCTACTTTACCGCCAACCACGGTGAGGAGATCCCCACTGCCCTTTACCGTTCCCTCGTCCGTGCGGGCTACATGGTAGAGCGCATTGATCTTGCAACGGCGGCCTCCGTGCCGGAGGATGCAGGTCTTCTTGTCATTTCCTCTCCGCTTTACGATTTTCAGAGATCGTCGGCTGCGTCTACCTATGTGTCGGAGCTTGATAAGCTTGAGAGCTATCTTGCAAGCGGCGGCAGGATGCTTGTCACGCTGGATCCCCACCGCGTAGCGGGCATACCCCGTCTTTGCGGCTTCCTTGCCGAGAACGGCATTATACCCGAGAGTGCCATCATCACGGACGGACAGAACGCCCTGCCCGGCTCAAACGGCTACTCGCTCATTACCTCCTTTGGAGAAGGCGCTCTTGCCACGCGCCTTGCCGCGCATGCGACGTGGGACGGTCGCCGCACCGTGCTGTCAGCCGCCCTGCCCTTGACGGCATCGGTTACCGAAAAGGCTACGGCGGAGAGCTTCCTCTTTTCGGGGGACAGCGCGACCGTGCAGGCACTTGACGGACAGACGATCTCGGGTGGCCGCACCGCGCTGGCGGCAGTCGCACACCGAAAGGAGGGGGGCGGACAGCTGTTTGTGCTGGGAAGCGCCTACCTGACCGATGTGAATCTCATGTACGGAAAGGGCTACGGCAACGGACAGCTGATGTATGCCATTCTGTCCGAGATGGGGGCAGACCGCGTGCCGCTTGGCATTTCCTCGGTTGCCGTGGATCGCTCGGCCATTGAGGATCTGACGCTGGGAGAGGCGGATCTCTACACCTTTATCAGTGCTGTGCTGGTACCGCTCGTTCTTTTGACAGCAGGCCTTGTCATTTATCGGAAAAGAAAAAATCATTAACCAAAGCAAGGGGATAAAAACCTATGTGGAAACCGCATATCGGTGTGCGGACGGGGAAAAAGCTCCGCCACACCGCCATAACGGCCCTGATCGTGGTTGCCGTTTTGCTTCTCAATTTCGCCTTCACGGCCTACGCCCACGCCTCCAACCTCTTTCTCGATATGACCAATGAGGGGCGCTTTACCCTACGTGACCGTGCCGTGGAGATCCTCCTTGAGTCGGACATGCAGGAGGATGTGGACATCATCTTCTGCGCGGATGCCGACATTCTGCTTGCCAATTACAACACCTCGCTCGTGTATATCATGGCGCTGGAGCTTGAAAAAAAGGTTCCAAACGTCCATGTTTCCTGTGTAAACGCTACGCGTGAGCCGGAGCTGGTTGCACCCTATAAGCGCACCTCGGCAACAAAGATCGCGTGGGATGACGTGATCGTGGCCGCGGGAACCGAGTTCCGTGTGTATAAGAACGAGGCCTTCTTCACCGCCGATTCGAATACAGACGAGATTTTAGGCTTCAACGGCGAGCAAAAGATGTGTGAGGCGATTCTGTCCCTGACGGCCAAGGATCTGCCGCTTGCCTGCTTTACGGTAGGGCATGGAGAAACCCTGCCAAGTCAGGACGATGAGGAAACCGGCTATTTCTTTGAGCTTGTCCGCAATGCAGGTCTTGAGATCGTGGCTATTGATCTTGAGCGTGAGCGTATTCCCGACAACTGTGCCATCCTGATCCTCAACGGACCTGACAAGGATTACAGTACCTCGCGCATTGACGATGCGACCTATGAGTCGCCGATCACCAAGATCGACCGCTTCCTTGACAATTACGGAACAGTTGTCTATTTCCGTGATGCAGCCGCCCCCGCGCTCCCCGCGCTTGAGGAGTTCCTTTCGGAATGGGGCATTTCCTTTGACGTAGAGGATCCCACGGGAAACCGCTTCTCGGGAACCACGCTGATCGATACCGCAGCCGCGCTTTCGGGGGACGCCTCGCTGATCGCGGGCGTGTACGGAAGCTCCTCTGTGTATGCGGATATCACGGCACTCTCCTCACCCCCCAAGACCATTTTTGAAAATGCGGCACCGATCCGCGGCATCTGGAATGACGATGCTTCTACTGTAAACAGCGCGGGGCGTGAGGTCACCCATCTCTTTACCACCACCAATATGGCGCAGGCCATTGATAAAAACGGCGATACCGTCACATCCGGAACCTTTTCGCTGATGACGATGACGAGTGAAACGCGTGTGGTCAACCAAGAGTACTACACCGCCAACCTGATCGTCTGCGGCACGACGGAATATACCTCGTCTGCCTACCTTGCCGACCGCACCTATGCTAACGAGGAGGTGCTTCGCAGCCTTTTGCGCGGCGTGTCCCGTACCGTTGTCAGCACCGCCGATCAGATCGAATTCAAATATTACCGCACCGCAGACTTTACTACCTCCGAGGATGAAACGGATAACACCATTTATCTGCGTGACGAGAACGGCGACGTTGTTTGGGTGATCGATGAGGAGGCAGGCACCTATGAGAAGATCCTTCTGCGCGTCATTCGTCCCATTACGGACGCAGAGCTGACAACGTGGTCGATCGTGCTTCCCCTTGTTCCGCTTGTATTACTGTTGGCCGCCGGCGTGGCCGTTTCGCTTCGCCGCCGCTTCCGATAAAGGAGAATGCTATGAGAAAACCACCAAAACCGAATAAAAACGGCATTTTCCTAATTCTGCTTGCTACACTTTTCGTTCTTCTTCTCGTTGTGTATCTTGCCGTTTTACAGCCCATGTTCCATGCAGCAGAGGATACCACCACAACCACAAAAAAGACACTTCCGAACGAGGGAGGCGGCATTGCAGGCTCATATCTTATGTTCCCTGAGGTCTCCCGCGCGGAGATGGCATCCATCGAGGTGTTTTATCAGTACAACGAGAAAAAGGGTGCCTATGAGAGCTATAAGTTTGTCAAGGATGTCAACGATGAGAACGGGGACGGTGATAAGGCCGACTTCCTCATTGAGGGCTTTTCTGCCAACACCTACAATGCAGAGAAGTTTGCAGGTCTTGTCGTGGATACCGGCTATCCGACCTATATCGGCCGTCTTGATGAGCTGGATCTTTCGGGGGATGAGGCCGCACGCGACAGCGTGTATCGGAGCTACGGCCTGTCGCTTTCACAAAACCCCGCCTATTACGTGCTGACCGCACTGGACGGGACTGTCTATCGGGTATATATCGGATATCAAACGCCCGACAAAAACTACTATGCACGCCTTGAGGGAACGGATGCCGTTTATGTGGTCTATTCCTCCATCAAGAATTCCGTGCTGGCACCGCTGTCCTATTTCGTTGATCCCCAGCTGACAAAGCCGGGGGATACCAATTACGGCTACACGTATATCAACAATTTTGCCATCTTCCGCGATCCGTCGCTCAAGGATGCCTTTTTTGGCGGCACGGGTGCGCCGGATGTCGAAAGCAGCACGGCCTTTGATCCCTACGTCATGTTCACATATATGACGGCGGATATGCGTGACGTGTACCATGATTCCTCAATCTACGCCATGCTGGCTCCCTCGCCCGTCTATACCGCCAACGATGCACTTGTCAGCTCCGCGCTGGCCATGCTTCCCGGCCTTACGGGAACCGAAACGCTGAAGGTCGGTATTGGGGATGATGATTTTGCCGAGGGCGGGCTTCTCTCGGATCTTGCTTACACGCTCTATTACGAGATGCCCTACAACATCACCTATGACGAGTACGACGATCCGATCGTGGACACCTGGGTGGTCAACGTGCTCTTTATCTCCTCCCGCGGGGCAGACGGGCAGTATACCGTCGGCAGCCTTTCCTACAGAAAGCCCGAGGCGGGCAAGGAGCCGGAGATCATCCGCAATCTGATCGCCAAGGTGGCCTATGAGGACCTTTTCTATGTAGAGTACTCCGAGTTTGCTTGGATCGAGGGGCGTATGTTCTCGGTCAATATGGGTGACGTGGCCAAGATGGAGTTTTCCTCCTCCTTTGGTGACTACCTCTTTGAGCTGGCGGGTAACAGTGCCGATGACCTCGTCATCACCGAGAAGAATTCCGGCTTCCGTTGGACCTACAAGGAGAGAAACACGCCGTTTGCAGTCAACGCGCAGGGCTACTGCGATGACAGCGCGCAGTTCCGTGAGCTGTATATGCTGCTTCTCAGTCTGCAATACGAAGGATCGATCGGTGACGATACCGGCATGACGGATGAGGAGATCGACGCTGTGATGATGGATGATGCCTCCTGCATGCTCACCTTTGTCCTGACGATGGAGGACGGACGGGAAATGACCTACCGCTTCTTCCCGTATTCCGAGCGGCATTGCATGGTATCGCTTACGGGAGATGACATTGATCATATCACCTCCTTCTACACCATCACCCAGGCCGTGCGCCGCATTGCATCCGCCACAAGAGATCTGCTGACAGGTATAGAGATCGACTCCGACCGTCGCTTCTAAAACGGGAGAGGCCGCATACGGCGGCCTCTCTTCAGATATCAAATCAGAAAAGGCTGGGATAGTTATGTTTTTGAGTCTTTTATATCCGAACGAAGAGAGTGCGGAGCGCGCTGCAAGACGGGAAGGGCAGCCCCATGTGTCGCGAGAGGTATGCGCAGAGCTGGGGCTTGACCGCCTTCTTCCCCTGCGTGGGCAGTCGCTTTCGGATTTTTTCACGGCGGATCCCGAGGTCATTGCCTACCGTCAGGCCATCTTTGCAGACGTCTATGAAAAGGAGAAGCTGGCCGAAGTGCTGAGCGAGGCTGTTCCCGTGCTTTTTGATATTCTTGAGCTACGCCGCATCGACGAGGAGCTTGGCGCGAGCGGTGAGGATTATCTGTATAGCATCACCGAGATCGAGCTGTACGTCAGCTGTATCGATATGCTGGCGCGTGGGCTTTCCTCCCTGCGTTCAAGAGTAAAGAGCAAAGGCTTTTCCGCCTTTATAGACCGCATTCTTGAGCTTTCGGAAAGCGAATATTATAAGGAGCTCAATCAAAACCTCGCACAGCTCACCTCGCGTATTCGCGAGGTCAAGAGCATTACGGTGGGCGTGAATTTGGATAGCCGTTTGCACCCGACATCAGCCGGTGTTCTTTCGGTCAATGCAGAGCCGTTTAAGTCGGGTGAGCTGCTTGATAAGATTCTCCGTATGAGCTTCCGCAACGATAGCTTTACCTGCATTGCGCAAATGATTCCGTACGATAAAAACCAGTCGGAGAACCGTCGGGATGCCCTGACGCACGCCTTCCACGGGGCACTGGGGGATGTTTTCCGTTCCTCGGTGCGCGGCTGGCGCAAGATCGTATCCGCATATGTGCTGGAGAACACCGATTTTCTCCTGCGCATCCTTCCGGAAATCGAGTTCATCACATGCGGTGCCGCCCTCATGCGTGATCTGACGGCACGTGGCTGCGCCATTGCACGGCCGTGCATGTTGCCTATGGAGGATAAAGAGCTCCGCGCACGCGGCATCTACAACGCTGATGTTGCCATGCAGATCGAGGACGAGATCGTTGAAAACGATTTCGATTTTGATAAGAATGCACGCATTTATATTTTGACAGGCCCCAACCGTGGCGGAAAATCCGTTATCACCTGTGCCGTCGGTCAGGTACAGGCGCTCGCACAGCTTGGACTGTTTGTTCCGGCGCGCGAGGCGACCCTCTCTCCCGTGGACGGAATCTTTACCCATTTTCCGGAGGGAGCAGATGATACCATCGATAAAGGCCGCCTTGGTGAGGAATGTGCACGCCTTGGCGAGATCTTTAACAGCATGACCGAGCACTCGCTGGTCCTGCTTGACGAATCTCTCTCCTCCACAGGTGCTTATGAGGCCTCCTATATCGCGGCAGAGATCCTTGCGGGCTTTGGTGCCGCCCGTTGCCGCGCCATCTTTTCCACGCACCTGCATGAGTTGGCCGCACGGGCAGAGGAGATCTCGGCGCGCTCGGTGGCAACGGGAGGTGTGAGGATCGACACGCTGGTGGCCGGCATGGAGGAGGGACGGCGTTCCTTCCGCGTACGCCGTCAGAAGCCTGACGGAAAGAGCTACGCCGCCGACATTGCAGAGAAGTACGGACTTTCCTTTTCCGAGATCTTGCGGCGTTTTTCGCCCGCATCGGAGGAAGAGAACCGCTCCGTATAACCGCATTTTGCATCGGCAAGGCCGAAAAGGAGTAACATATGGATTTTTCAGGACTCCGTGATCTTTTGGATCACCTGACCGAAAAAAAGGTTCCCGGTAATGCCATGGAGGTGTGTGTGGGGGGCGAATCTGTTTTTCGCTATGCCTCCGGCTATGCGGATATGGAGGAGAGGCGCCCCATGACGGGGGAGGAATACCTGAATATTTATTCCTGCTCCAAGATCACCACCGTTACGGCCGCGCTTCAGCTCTATGAAAAGGGGCTTTATCTCTTGGATGAGCCGCTTTATGAATATATGCCCGCCTTCCGTGAGATGTATGTGCGCGGTGAGAATGGGGAGCTTCACCCCGCGAAAAACCCCATTACGATCCGTCACCTGTTTACCATGCAGGCAGGCTTTGATTACGACTTTCCAAAGCCGCTTTTACAGAAGGCCGCCGCCCTGACGGACGGCCGTATGGATACCGTTGCTACCGTCAACTGTCTTGCTGAAAAGCCGCTCTGCTTTGAGCCGGGCACGAATTTTATGTATAGCATTTGCCACGACATTTTGGCCGCCCTTGTCGAGGTGGTGTCGGGTGTACGTTTTTCGGAATACGTGCGGCAAAATATTTTTGAGCCGCTTGGCATGCGCGATACGGTCTACCATATGACAAAGGAAATGGAGAGCCGCATGGCCTCCCAATACCGCTTCATCGAGGAGGGGGACGGGGAGCTTGATCCCGTTAAGCTCCAGTCACGTTCCTCCGGCATGAAGAAGGGGTATTTTCAAAAGGTGGGGCTTGGTCTGCAGATGGACGTGGCCGCCCCCGGCTATGACAGTGGCGGTGCCGGCATCGTAACAAAGATCGGTGACTACGTCAAGCTGGCATCGGCTCTATCGCTTGGCGGCCGTGCCAAGAACGGGGCGCGTATTCTGACAGCACCCACGGTCGATCTTATGCGCCGTGATCAGCTGGGAAATATGAACCTTGCGCGGGATTTCTGTTGGACCAGCATGATCGGCTACGGCTACGGCCTCGGTGTGCGCACGCTGATCGATCTTTCGGCCGGCTCGCTCGGCTCGCTCGGTGAATTTGGTTGGGGTGGCGCGGCAGGCGCAACCGTCCTTGTCGATCCCGATCGCGAATTTGCCTATTTCTACGCGCATCATATGCTCAATCCGCAGGAGGCGTATTATCAGCCCCGTCTGCGGAACGTGGCGTACGCTTGCCTTGCGCGCTGATCCTTTTGGGGTATCAAAAAAGACCGCACTTCTCGGAAGTGCGGTCTTTTTTGATCAAAGATACTCGGCAAGATTTTTGTAGGTCGAGGGTGTCCGGCCCGTGTGCTTTTTGAATGCTTTTCAAAAACAAGCGGGCGTATCAAAGGCAAGATGCTCGGTGATCTTCTTCACGGTCATGTCGTCCTCGCGCAGGTGGCACTTAGCCTCAAAAAACGGATTGCCTCAGATTTGCACTCAAAGGAAACCATCACGACGTTGGGGGGCTTTCTCCCGTTTGCCGTACACAGGAATATCCTCCTTTGCCGCAAGCACGAGTTCCCAAAAGTCATGCGACTCCACATTGCCCCGAAAGCTTTTGTTGAATTCAAAATCATGGACGGTAACGATCTTGTCCACCGCGATCAGATTTTGAAATTGATGGTATAATTCACCGTAGATATAAAAGAAAAAGTCAACATGTTTCACCTTTTCGTTATAAAAACGGCAAAATCTATATGTTTTCCTTCTCTTTGCGTGTGTGTTGCCTCTCTCGTTTTTCGGCGGAGAGCGGCTCAGCCTAGACGCACAAATTTTTTGAGATTGTCGCGTTTTATTCTTGCACGCCCTCTTGAAAGGTGATATAATAAAATGAACGCAATCTTTTCAAAAAGGGGTGATCCTTTGGGAAAATATAAGGTAACAGGCATGAGCTGCGCTGCCTGCAGTGCCCGTGTGGAGAGTGCTGTCCGTGCGCTTGCGGGGGTGGAGGAATGCTCCGTCAACCTGCTGACAGGCTCCATGACGGTGGAGGGCGAGGTAGCCCCTGACACCGTTATTGCGGCGGTGGTGGGCGCAGGCTATGGGGCATCGCTTGCGGGAAAGGCAGAGGCCGTATCCGCAGATCCTCTCCGCGACAGAGAAACACCGCGTCTTGTGCGGCGGCTTTCGGCATCGGTCGTGCTTCTTCTTTTCCTCATGTATATCTCTATGGGCTATGCGATGTGGGGGCTTGCGCTTCCGTCTGT
>JAZOOW010000115.1:0-17321 GCA_045655145.1 Eubacteriales bacterium
TTCATTCTTGCTTTTCTTTGTGATTTATGCTATACTTAAATCGAGGTGATAATAATGAAATTCAAAAGAAACTTTCTCTTAACTTTGAATCTAAACCTTTTTGTATTCCTTTTTATAACTTGTCCAATAATCATGATTATACTTTCTTTTGCTAATGAAGCAAAAAATGCCTTATTTATGCTTCCAACCTTCGTAATAATTCTTTTTGTTTTCACTTTGGAGTGCAACCTAATCAATGTTTTTACTTGGATATTTTCCAAAAGATACATTTATATTAATAAGGAAACAATTGTATATGAAAATACGAGCGTTAATTTTGATGATATTACTAGGCTTTATTTTGAATTTGGAATAGTAGGCAAAACCGGTTTTAACAACCCGTGTACATTATATTTACATAGTAAAAATGATTCTATTATGAAAATTGTACATCCATCGTTTCTTTCTGTATTAGTCACTATTATCAAATGCAAAAATGCAACCAAGAGATTATTTCATAAAAGCTTATTGATTGTCAGTATAACCTTATATTCTCTTGCCTTCTTAATGACAATATTTGCATGTTTGTAATAGTCTATATCGTTAAGAGTGCACCTATCGTTAAATTCGAACCCGTTTTTTGCGATAGTGAACCCATTAGGGTTTTGTATCCTATTCATCAATTACTCCCAATAAGAAGGCGGCACGCAAAGCGTGTCGCCTTCTTATTGGTTTTCTTCGGTTTGGTTACTCACTCCGCAGAGCGACCACGGGGTCGCGCTTCGCGGCAAGTCCTGCGGGGAAGAGGCCTGCAATAAAGGTCAGCAGCATGCTGATGCCAACGAGGATGAAGGCGGCTCCCACAGGGAGGACCGCGTTGAGGTTCGGGATCCCTGTCAAGGCACGCAGAATGATGTTGATGATCAGGATAAAGATGAGTGTAACACCAATGCCGATCACGCCCGAGGTAAAGCCGATGGTGATCGTTTCCGCATTGAAGACGCGCGATACGTCGCCCTTCGAGGCACCGATGGCACGCAGAATGCCGATCTCCTTGGTGCGCTCCAAGACCGAGATATAGGTGATGATGCCGATCATGATCGAGGAAACCACGAGCGAGATCGCCACAAATGCGATCAAAACGTAGGAAATGGCGTTGATGATCGTGGTCACGGAGGACATCAGAAGCTCTACGTAGTCGGTGTAGTGGATCTCATCCTCCTTGTCGGTCACGGTGGCATTGTAGGCATCAATGCCTGCATTGATCTTCTCCTTATCCTCAAAGGAGGCCATATAGATCACGACCTCGTCGGGCATCGCCTCGTTGACGTAGCCAAGGAGGGAGAGATTGTCATCCAGTGTGGACGAGGAGGCGTCGGAGGGCATGTGCGCATCATAGAGCGCGGCAAAGGCGGCATCCTTGTCCTCGCGCTGCTCCATGCCGGACAGGATAAAGGACAGGGTGGAGGCGGCCTTTTGTGCACGGTAGGCGGCATCCTCCTTGACGCGGCGAGCGAGCTCCGACTGCCCTTGAATGGTTAAAAGTCCGTCAAGGAGGCTGTCGATCTTGCTGTCATCACAGGCTGTGAGGTAGCCGGCGTATGCCTCCTGCGGAAGGGCAGTGAGGAGATTGTAATTTTGCAAAAGATACCCTTGCTTGACAGCACGGAACGACAGACCGCTCTCGGTTGCCGTTTTTTGAAGCTCGGCCAGCACGGTCATACGATAGGCTGTAAGCTCTGCCGCGCTGACGGTATCCAGCGTTTTTTCGATCTGCGCCTCTACGGTCTTGCGGTAGATCTCCTTGGTCGCCTCCTCGATCGAGGAGCGGATGAGGGCGGCAAGACGCTCATCATCCAAGGCATCTACGTATTTTTGGATCAGATCGGTGGAGGCGCCGCCTGCCATTTGCGCGTAAGAATCCAGAATGAACTTCTCCATCTTCTCGCGGTCGTATACCGGCTTTTCGTCGGTGATCACGCTACCCTCTGCAAGAAGATCCTTCATCTGGTTGTCTACGGCCGTCTTGAGGTCGTCATCCGAGATTCTTCCTTGAATGGCCAGAAGAAGCTTGTATTTCTCGGCATCCGAGAGCCCGTTAACATAGTCGAGGAAGGCTTGGTGCTTCTCGGCATCTGTCTTTTTGTTCGTGTCGTCAATGATGAAGGGAAGTCCCGTGAGGACGTCGTAATTGTCGTTTTCGGGAAGCATCTGATAGGTGACCACATCACTGGCGGCCACCTGCTCACGCACATAATCCGACAGATGATAGGTGTAACCGAGTGAGCCTGTCATGGCGGTAGCGGAAACACCCTCCGCAGGGGAAATGATACCCGTGATGCGCAGCTTGACGCCCGAGGCAGCAATGCGTTCGGTATCATCGGATTTGAGGAAAACGCTCTTGCCATCGACGGCATTGGGGACCTCATAATAATAGTCGGTCGGCAGGACGAGGGAAAGCCCAAGCTTTTCGGTAAAATGACTGTAATCCCATTTGTCGATAGAAACATTTTCCATGGGCTTGCCGGACATAATGTCTGCCATCATGCCCGAAAGCTCGGTGCGGTCCTTCAGACCGAGCGCATACAGGACCATGTCTGAAAGCTCATTGCGTGAGTTGACGATCAGCACGACCTCATCATAGGCATCCGGCCATGTGCCGTGAAGGAGCTGATATTGGTCCTTCAGCATATCGCTGACGGCAGGACGCACACCGTTCTCATCCGGCTTTCCCGGGATCAGCTCCTCCCAGATCTCCATGCCCGAGGAGGAGGACATCAGCGAGGAATAGGAGGACATCATCGAAGAGGAAGAAACATCACCCAGCACAGAGCTAAACACATCAGAGGCATCTACCTTAACGGTGTTTTGTCCCTTGTCTACCGTATAGACATCAAAGGAAAGATCGTATAAATACTGAACCGCTGTGGTATAGTTATCAAACTGATCGGGGTGGGCTTCCATATACGCAAGAAAATCCGAGAGATTGTTCTTCTTCGTTTCCGCGTTCATGAAGGAATCGAGCAGCTTATACATGACCACGTTCGAGTAGACGGCATCAAGATCATGGGCGTTGCTCTCGGCGTTGGCACCCATCATCGCAGAGAGAAGGCCGGACATATCCGTCGTTTCGGCCTCCAGCTTGATGGGGTAGGAGGATAGCGTTTCCTCCTGCACGCCGGAAATATACGCATTCACACCGGTGGACACGGCAAGGATCAGGGCGATACCGATGATGCCGATAGAGCCTGCAAAGCTTGTTAAGAAGGTGCGCGCCTTCTTGGTCATGAGGTTGTTAAAGGAAAGGCCAAGTGCGGTGAAAAAGGACATCGAGGTGCGCCTTGTCTTGGGATCCTTTCTCTTTTTCTGCTCTTGTCGCGTAAGGGGCACGGCGGCCTTTTCTTCCTGCGTCGGCGTGTAGGGGTTGCTGTCGCTGACCAGGCGGCCGTCAAGGAGGCGCACGATGCGCGTGGAATACTGCTCGGCAAGCTCGGGGTTATGCGTGACCATGATGACCAGCTTATCCTTGGCAATATCCTTTAAGATCTCCATGATCTGCACGCTGGTGGCCGAGTCAAGCGCACCCGTCGGCTCGTCTGCGAGCAGAATGTCGGGGTCGTTTATCAGGGCACGCGCAATGGCTACACGCTGCATCTGGCCGCCCGACATCTGATTCGGCTTTTTGTGGAGCTGATCGCCAAGTCCCACACGGTGCAGGCAGGCGGCCGCACGGGCACGCCGCTCGGCCTTGGGAACACCGGACAGCGTAAGAGCCAGCTCGACATTGGCAAGCACCGTCTGGTGGGGGATCAGATTATAGGTCTGAAAGATAAAGCCGACCGAGTGGTTGCGGTAGGAATCCCAGTCCGCATCACGGAATTCACGGGTGGAACGGTTGTTGATGACAAGATCCCCCGAGGTATAATGGTCAAGTCCTCCGATGACGTTAAGGAGTGTCGTTTTTCCGCATCCCGATTGGCCGAGAATGGAAACAAATTCGCTTTTGCGAAAATTGACACTCACCCCACGCAGGGCGGTTACAGCACCGCTGCCTGTACCGTATACCTTGGTAATATTTTTCAACTGCAACACAATAAATACCTTCTTTGCTGCTTAAATTTCGTCTTTATTATAATTTCTTTTTGATCCTTCGTCAAGCACAGGGAACCGACTTTTACGGTTTTGTTACAAAACCTTTTCATTTTGGCAGAAAAGTGCCTCACTCCCTGTCGAAGTGAGGCGCTTTTTTGTTATTAGAGATCAAGCTTCATATCTCCGTCCTTCACCCAGCCAAGACGGCGGAGGAGAAGGTCAAAGAGGAGTGAGAGCGTGGCGGGCAAAACGAAGCAAAGAAGGATCACACCCACCCAAAGGAGCGGACCCTTGTCGGTGGCGTTGATGACAAGACCGAAGGGGCCGACAAGGCCGCAGGTGCCCATGCCGGCGGCAACTTCCACGGAGCGAAGCCCGAACACGGTCGTGGACAGCGCGCCGCAGATGGCTCCGGCCAGCGTGGGTGCGATCCAGATGCGCGGATTGCGATAAATATTGCCCATCTGGAGCATCGAGGTACCAAGTCCCTGTGCAACCAGTCCGCCAAAGCCGTTCTCACGGAAGGAGGCGGCGGCAAAGCCGATCATCTGCGCACAGCAGCCGACCGTAGCCGCACCGGCGGCAAGATAGAGGCTGTCCGGGGTAGAGGAGGCGGCGATCAGCTCCGCGCTGAAAATGACAGAGCAGATAGCGGCAGAGGAGATCGGAAGCGTCAGGATCACACCCACCACCACAGCCACGATCGCGCCCATGAGAAGCGGTGCAAAGTCGGTAGCGATGCCGATAAAGTTGCCCACCCAGTACATGATGTAAGCAACGGCGGGGCAGATTAGAAGAGAAGCACCGTATCCCGAGAGAAGGGTGACAAGCGGCGTGACCAGAATGTCCACCTTGGTTTCCTTGGATACGAGCTTACCAAGCTCGGTCGCGATGATGGCGACAAAAAACACACCGGCCGGGCCTGCGTCAAATTCATCACCGCCGATCACAGCACCCATGGTGTTGGACATCGCGCCAACGACGGTAGCCGAGAAGATCACAAGGGGCGGTGCCTTCAGCGTATAGGCGATCGCGGCACCGATGGCCATGCCGGTTGCGGATTTTGCATAGGTAGCAATTTCATTGAGAAAATTTCCTGCCGGATCGGCCGGAAAGATCAGCTCGCCAAGCTCGGAGAGGATGGTTCCCATGAGGAGGGTGGCAAACAGTGCCAGTGCCATCGAGCCCATGGCATCTACGAAATAGGTGTGCATAGAGGGGGTAATGCTTTTTCTCTCCAGAAAGGCGGAGAAGCCTCTTTTCTCTTTTGTCTGTTCGTTCATGGTACTCCTCACACAGTAGAATTTTGGATGAATTTATTATAGCATCCGACCTCAAAAATGTCAATACACGTGGAAAAGCCTGTTTCTTTTTGGAAAAAACATAAAAAAGGCGGAGCTGCATGCTCCGCCTTTGTGCAATGTACGGGTGCTTTTTATATCCGCGCGCGGATGACACGCAATACTTTTCTTCTCGGGGAATCAGCCGCAAAGAGCCGTTCCGATCACGGTGGAATACTGTGCGTTTTCGGGAATGAGGAAGTTTACGTCAAACATGGAGGAAAGCACCTCAAAGACGTGGCGGCTGTATTGGATGGTGGTCAGGTTGCCCGTCATAACGATGTCACGGAGGCCGTGCCGGCGTGCGGCAAACAGGGAGAGCATGCCTACCATCTCAAAGACCATATTGAGAATGCCAAGTGCCACGTCGCCGCGGCTGGCCACGTCGGAGAGCTTGCCAAAGTTGGCCGCCGTCATATATTCCGGCATGTTGGGCATAAAATCCTTTTTCGTAATATCGCTGATACGCAGGTCGATGTGGCCAAGGTCGCCCGTTTCCGCCAGCTCCTCAAGATGCTTGATGTTATCAATGCCCAGCATCTGCCGCGCAAGACCGAGGACGGTGCCGCCGCCAACGCCCGTTCCACCGAGGTAGACGGCATCCTCGCCCTCCTTGGCGTGCACGATGGCAGTTCCCGTGCCCATGCTGACAACGATCGCCTCGGAAAGGCCGGAAAGGTAGAGTCCGCCAAGCCCCACGCTCTTGAATTCGGGCACGGTCGTGCAGGGGAGATCATAAAGCGGACGGGAAAGGTGAGAGGCACCAACGCCCGTCATTAAAACGCGGTCAATATCCTTGAGGGCAAGCCCGTTTTGATCGGTAAACCTGCCGAATGCACCGTAGGTAGAGGTGATCGGATCCGTTGCCTTTACAAATTGCGGGGCAATCAGAGTGCGCTCTTTTTCCGTTTTGCGGAAGCCTACGATCTTGGTCGTGCTGCCTCCGATGTCAATGCCGATAACGATACTCATACTACATACCTCACTTTGCGTTCATTATACCATATTCGTATTTGAAAATCAAGGCTTGTTTATTTTTTGCGTGTTACATATTTTTTTGCGGCGCGGAAATAATAAGAATAACCGCATGTGCGGAAAACAAGAAGCGAGGAAAATATGGATAATTATAACCGCAATCAGCAGAACAACCAGAACAACCAGAACAACCAGAACAACCAGAACAATCAGAACAACCAGAACAACCAGAACAACCAGAACAATCAGAACAACCAGAACAACCAGAACAACCAGAACAGCCAGAACAGCCAGAACAACCAGAACAACCAGAACAATCAGAACAACCAGCAAAATCAGCAAAAGACCCAGAACAACAGCAAAAACCAGCGTTCCTGATCGGACGGGGGAAAACGATTTTTTCGTTTTCCCCCTATTTTTCTCTTGAAAGCCCAGGGGAAATATGATACAATAAACAAAGATGCAAAAAACAAGGAGGGGATCGGCATGTCGGAGCTGTCAGCACGTTATTTGGCCGCCAAGCGGCGCTTGTTTGATCGGTATTACGAGGGCACTCTCAATGAAAGACAGCGCGAGGCAGTCACCACCGTCAACGGGCCTCTTTTGATACTTGCGGGCGCGGGAAGCGGCAAGACCACCGTGCTTGTGCGCCGCATCGTGTTTTTGATCAAATACGGCAACGCCTACGCCGCCGATCTTGTGCCCGAGGATATTGACGAGGCCACGGTCACCGATATGGAGCGCGCGGCGGATTTCCCCCGTGAGGAGATCGAATACATACTTCCCGAGTTTATTACAGAGCCCTGCCCCCCGTGGTCGGTGCTGGCGATCACCTTTACCAACAAGGCCGCCAATGAGATCAAATCCCGCCTGCGTGCGGCATTTGACGACGGGAGCATTGCCGAGGACATCTGGGCCGGGACCTTCCATTCTATCTGCTTGCGCATTTTGCGCCGTTATGCGGACCGCCTTGGCTACGGCTCGGATTTTTCGATCTACGATACCGATGAAAAAAAGCGGCTTGTGACCGATTGCATGAAGCAGCTGGGCATTGATGAGCGTGTGCTTTCCATTCGTGCGGTCATGAACCAAATCAGTCACGAAAAGGACAACCTCCGCGCTCCCGGAGAGGGGAAGACGGGGGGAGATCTGCGCGAGAGGCACATACAGTCGATATACGCCGCCTACGACAAGCGCCTTGCCGCCAATAATGCCATGGATTTTGATGACATTATTATGAAAACGGTGAAGCTCCTTGAGGAAAATCCCGAGATACTTGCCTATTATCAAAACCGCTTCCGCTATATTTCCGTTGATGAGTATCAGGATACGAACTACGCGCAATTCCGCCTCGTTGAGCTTTTGTCGGGCAAGTGGCGGAACATCATGGTCGTCGGGGATGATGACCAGAGCATTTACCGCTTCCGCGGTGCTACGGTAGAAAATATTCTCGGCTTTGACCGTGTGTTTCCCGATGCCAAGGTGATCAAGCTGGAGCAGAATTACCGTTCCACCAAGACCATTCTGGCGGCGGCCAATGCCGTGATCGCCCACAACACGGGGCGGCGTGAAAAGACGCTTTGGTGCGATGGGGGAGAGGGAGAGTCCATCCTTCTTCACCGCAGTGCCACGCAGGAGCGTGAGGCGGCCTATATCGTCGATAAGATCATGGAGCTTGTGGTGCGCGGAAAGCGGCGTTACAGTGATTTTGCCGTTCTCTACCGCGTCAACGAGCTGGCACGCACGCTGGAGAGCACCTTTGCCAAGAGCGGCGTTCCTTACCGCGTGCTGGGAGGTCAACGATTCTTTGACCGCAAGGAGATCCGCGACATCGTGGCCTACCTCGTTCTCATCGCCAACGGGCGTGACGGCCAGAAGCTGCGCCGCGTGATCAACGAGCCAAAGCGTAAGATCGGTGCCGCTACGGTGGAGGCCATTGCTTCGATCGCAGAGATGACGGGCCGCTCCATGCTGGAGGTAGCCGAGCATGCCGAGGAATACATCGCGCTTGCCAAGTCCCAAGCCCGTCTTGCGGAGTTTGCAGCCCTCATCCGCAGGCTTCGCGCACATGACGGAACGGTATCTGCGCTGGTTGAGCGCGTGATCCGTGAAACGGGATATCTTGCGATGCTGGAGGCACAGGGGGAGGAGGGCATCACCCGCATTGACAGCGTCAACGAGCTGATCTCTGCCGCGCTTGAATATGAGAAACGCGCGGGAGAGGGTGCTACGCTTGGAGGCTTTTTGGAGGAGGTCGCGCTGGTATCCGATATTGACAAGTATGATGAGGAGGCGGATGCCGTTGTTCTCATGACCGTCCACAGTGCCAAGGGGCTTGAATTTCCGATCGTATTCCTCGCAGGCATGGAGGAGGGCATTTTTCCGGGCACGCCCTGCTTCGCGGATCCCGATGAAATGGGAGAGGAGCGCCGCCTTGCTTACGTGGCCATCACCCGTGCCAAGGAACGCTTGTTTATGACCTGTGCGGACAGCCGCCTCTTGTACGGTCGGACGCAAATGAACCGTCCGTCGCGCTTTGCAGATCAGGAGATCCCCCCGTCGCTCCTGTCGGTGGAATCGGATGATACGCCGCTGTTTTCCCGTTCCCGTGCTTCCTATACAGGCATGCACGGCACGCGCCGTGGGGAGGGAAATGCTCCTGCGTATACGGGTGATTTTGCCGCTTCGCGACACACGGGTGCCTCTGTTTTTGAAGAAAGGCATCAAAATCTTCCGAAAAACGGAGAGCTTTTCCGCCGTGCATACACGGCAACTGCCTCGCCTAAAAAAGGAAATAAGCCCCCGATGCTGGAGGTAGGCGTGCGCGTGCGGCACGGCGTGTTTGGTGAGGGAACGGTCATCTCCTCCCGTGATATGGGCGGTGACGTTCTGTATGAGGTCGCCTTTGATAACGGTGAGCAGAAAAAGCTGATGGGAACCTTTGCCCGCCTTGTGCGGATATAAATGGTATAAAAAACTAGGGCGACCTGCTTTATGGCAGGTCGCCCTAATGGTTCTTCTTTTACATTTCGGTTGCAGGTTCTTCTTTCTCGCGCGGGAGCTTTTCAATGCCGTGCGAGAAGGAGAGGAAGGAGAGGCTGAGGAGCAGGGCGTCCCAGGTCTCCGTGACGGGCTGATCCTCCAGGAACAGATGGATGATATAGGGGAAGAAGATGAAAATAAAGCAAAAGATCACGCAAATAAGACTTGTATGTGTGAGCGCAACGTTGTCCGCATGTCCTAAATAGAAGAGTATGACCTGCCACGTGAGCGATGCCGACAGGCAGAGAAGAATAAAGAGGACAAGCATATCAAAGATCTCATAGGAGGTGTATGCTCCCTCGCGCATAGAGGCCAGAACGACCTGTACGGTCATGCGCACTGTGTAATAGATGTTGGCGAGCAGGAAGAAGAAATAGGAGCGGAGTGCAGACGCTAAAATCATCAGAATGGCAGGGCCGTACAGGAAAGGAATATCCAGCGCAGGGGATTGCTCACCCAACGCAACGATGATCTGCACGGCAACGACAAAAAGAAGCGTGAGCACAGCAAAAGCAAGAGAGCTCAAGCGGGATGCATTGAGCTTTTTCGGTAAAATGAGGTAGCGTTCTTTCATGAGATATCACTCCTTTGTGATAGGGGGTGTTTCTTATTCATCTAAAATCCCCGCGGCACGCAAGGTGCTTACAAAATTGCGGATGTCACAGAGAGCCGTGTCACGATCAATGTCGTAGTCACGCATCATGGCATCAAGAAGTGCCTCCTCGGTGGTGTTCTCGGACATCTGCCGCCAGAGATAGGTGGCGGTGTCGTTGAGCTTGATCATGCCATTAAAGCGTTCTGCCGCATCGCCAACAGGCATCACAACAGGGGTGCCTGCAACCTCGCGGAGAAGAAAATTTTCATGGATCTTCATATATACTCCTTATTTTCGGCCCGTTAGCGTGTGGAAGGAAAGCTCCGCCGCTTCACGGGAGATATCACAGCCAAGCAGGTAAACGGGTATTTGACGGAGAAGGCTGTCTGCCAGCGTCATGGTCTTTTCCATCTCGGCCGCTGTCCGCGGACGGAGCAGCTGATGGAAGATGCGCATAACGGCATCGCCGCTGTCGAGGGGGCGGATGTAATTTTCAAGGCTTCGTTCAAGGAAACAGATTGCGCCCAAGGGAGCGGATGTATTTCTCTGCCAGCCCTCCTTGCCGCACCAGGGGGTTCCGTATGCTACAAATTCATCATCGATACGGCGAATGATGGGCTTGTCACCGTTGACGATCTGCACACACTCTCCAAAGTAGCGACGCCACAGCGTGATGTGTGTGCTTTTTCCCGTTCCGCTCTGTGCAGAAAATGCGTAAGCACGTCCGTCTACCGCAACAACGGCCGCGTGCATCAAAAAGGCGTCACGGTGCAGGATCTCCGTGGAGATCATACGGTAGGCGCACAGGCTCTCGTGGTAGCCGCGTGTAAAATTCGGGAACGCCTCCTGCTCGCGGTCGATGTCCTCCTCGGGCACCGAGATCGAAAAGTCCACAGTCGCGGCATCCTCCGCAAGATAAGAAACACACTGACGGGGGAGATAATCGTAGCGACTGTTGATCTCAATGTTGAAGTCTGCAATGCGATAGATGGCCATGGCTTCTCCTTACATAAGAAAGCGGCGGGCAGGGGGAACCTGCCTGCCGCTTTGCAAGATCAGTGAACGATGCAGCGCTCGGTATCGATATCGAAGATGTGCAAACGACCGGTGTCGATTGCCACCTTAACGGTATCACCGGCGCGGGAGGTGGAACGGGGAGATACGCGTGCGATGAGGTTGCTCGTATCCTCATCCTGGCCCTTATAGCGCAGGTAAAGGAAGATCTCGGAGCCCATCAGCTCGGTCACGTCGATGTCAACGTCGATCACATTCTCGGGCATGCTGGAGAGGTACATCGGCTCATCGTGGATGCACTCGGGACGCAGGCCGAGAACGACCTCGTGGTCGATATACTCCTTAAGAGCGGGGTTGTTTGCCTTGTCTGCGGGCAGCTTGAGCTTGTGCTCACCGAAGCTGACGAACAGGTCGTTACCCTCTTTGGTAAGACGAGCGTTGATGAAGTTCATCTGCGGTGTGCCGATAAAGCCTGCAACAAAGGTGTTAACAGGATAGTCGTAGAGGTTCTGAGGAGTATCAACCTGCTGGATCAGACCGTCCTTCATAACCACGATACGGCTCGCCATCGTCATAGCCTCGGTCTGGTCGTGAGTAACGTAGATAAAGGTAGTACCGACTCTCTTGTGGATCTTGGTAAGCTCGGTTCTCATCGATGCACGGAGCTTTGCATCCAGGTTGGAAAGCGGCTCGTCAAGAAGGAATACCTTCGGGTTACGCACGATGGCACGGCCGAGGGCAACACGCTGCTTCTGACCGCCGGACAAGGCCTTCGGCTTTCTTTCAAGCAGGTGGTTGATATCGAGGATGCGGGCAGCCTCCTCAACGCGGCGCTTGATCTCCTCCTTCGGGACCTTGCGCAGCTTCAAACCGAACGCCATGTTCTCAAACACGGTCATGTGCGGATACAGAGCGTAGTTCTGGAACACCATCGCGATGTCACGATCCTTAGGAGCAACGTCGTTTACGAGGGTGTCACCGATGAAGAGCTCACCCTCGGTGATCTCCTCAAGACCTGCGATCATACGCAGAGTGGTGGACTTACCGCATCCGGAAGGACCTACGAAGATCAAAAACTCCTTGTCCTTGATCTCGAGGCAGAAGTCGGATACAGCGGTAACGCCGCCGGGATATTTTTTGTAAATGTGGCGCAAAGAAAGACCTGCCATGGGGAAAACCTCCTAAAATTTTTACGATTCACAGTGGGATGTACATAAATTTTGACACTCTTATTGTACCAAAAAAAACGGCAAATGAAAAGGGGTCAACTCACCAAACTTTCACTCTTATATTTGTACAACTTGCACAAAAAAGAGAAATTTTTTGAAAATTTGAAGAAAACAAACAGAGAACAGCCTCTAATTTATTAAAATTCACAGAAGAAAGCTTATGCCTTCGCGTCGTTTAGGTTCTTGCGGGAGAGACCAATGCGCTTGCGGACAAGATCCACACTCTTGATGCGCACCTCAATGACATCGCCGACGGCATACAGCTCACGGGGGTGCTTGATGAAGCGGTCGCTCATCTCGGAGATATGGAGGAGACCGTCCTCGTGCACGCCGATGTCCACAAACGCGCCAAAGTCCACCACGTTACGCACGGTACCCTTGAGGAGCATGCCCTCCTTGAGATCCTTCATTTCCAGAACGTCGGAGCGCAGAACGGGGGCGGGCGCGGTATCGCGGATGTCGCGGCCGGGCTTTTCAAGCTCGCCGATGATGTCAAGCAGGGTAGGCTCACCGCAGCCGAGCGAGGCACAGACCTTCTCAACGCCGCGCAGGGTGACCTTGGTGCGGAGCATGCCGATCTCGCCCTTTCGTACGTCCTCCTCGCTGTAATCAAAGAGGGAAAGCAGGCGGTTCGTGAGCTCGTAGGATTCGGGGTGCACGCCCGTGTTGTCAAGCAGCTCGGCGGAATCCGGCACGCGGAGGAAGCCTGCACATTGCTCAAAGGCCTTGGCACCGATCTTCGGCACCTTCAGGATCTCGGCACGGGAACGGAACTCGCCGTTTGCCTCACGGTAGGCCACAATGTTTTTGGCGGCCGCCGTGCTGATGCCTGCAATATAGGAAAGGAGAGAATAGGAAGCGGTGTTGACGTCAACGCCTACGGCGTTTACGCAATCCTCGACCACGCCGCCGAGGGCCTCGGTCATACGGGCGGGCTTCATGTCGTGCTGGTACTGTCCAACGCCGATGGCCTGCGGCTCGATCTTAACAAGCTCGGCCAGCGGATCCTGCAGGCGGCGGGCAATGGATACGGCAGAGCGCTCGGTCACGTCAAAATCGGGGAATTCCTCCGCCCCCAGCTTGGATGCGGAATACACGCTCGCGCCTGCCTCGCTGACGATGGTGTATTTCACGTCACGGTCAAGCTCACGGAGCGTTTCCGCAATAAACTGCTCGCTCTCACGGGAGGCGGTTCCGTTGCCGATGGCCACCACGTCCACGCCGTAGCGGCGAATAAGACGAACGACCGTCTCACGGCTGCGCGGAATATCCTCACGCGGCTTTGTCGGGTAGATCACGGCGGTGTCCAGCACCTTACCCGTGCTGTCTACCACGGCAAGCTTACAGCCCGTGCGGTAACCGGGGTCATAACCGAGCACAGTCTTGCCCTTGAGGGGGGAGATCATCAGAAGGTTGCGCAGGTTCTCGGCAAACACCTTGAGCGCACCCTCGCTCGCCTCGTCAAAGAGGTCGGAGCGGATCTCACGCTCAATGGCAGGGAAGATGAGGCGGTCATAGCTGTCGCGGATGGTCGCCATCAGATAGGGAACGGCAGGGCTTTCCTTGTTGGTGATAATGTGCGCGGCGAGCTTGGCGATCGCGCCCTCCTCGGATACCTCGATCGATACCTTGAGGAATTCCTCCTTTTCACCGCGGTTGATGGCCAGCACGCGGTGGCCGCGGAGCTTCTTGATCGGCTCGCTGAATTCGTAATAGTCCTTGTAGACCGAGTCCTCCTCCTTTGTGCCCTTGGTTACAAGAGAGCCCTCTGCCTGCGTAAAGGCGCGGAGCATCTTGCGGTAGTCGGCGGAGTTGGAAATGTCCTCGGCAATGATGTCAGAGGCACCTGCCAGTGCCTCCTCGGCAGAGGAAACCCCCTTTTCCTCGTCAATAAAGGCGGCGGCAGCCTCGGGGATCGAGGGCTCGTAAGTGGCGCGCTGCTCCATGATCAGCGCGGAGAGCGGCTCAAGGCCCTTTTCACGGGCAACCGAGGCGCGCGTTTTGCGCTTCGGGCGGTAGGGACGGTAAATGTCCTCAAGCTCCACCAAGGTGACCGCGCGGTCAAGGGCGGCCGTGATCTCGGGGGTGAGCTTGCCCTGTGCCTCGATCAGCGAGGAAATCTCGCCGCGGCGCTCGTCCAGCTTGCGGAGGTATCCGAGCCTGTCCTCCAGCGTACGGAGCGTCACATCATCAAGAGAGCCCGTAACCTCCTTACGGTAACGGGAAATAAAAGGAACGGTGTTGCCCTCGTCAAGAAGGGCCACGGTACGCTCGACCTGGTCCTCCTTAAGGTTTAGCTCCTTTGCCAATGCTTTAATGATGTCCATTTGTTTCTCCTTTTAGTCTATACGGATTTGGATGTTTCATGCGGATCTGCGTGTGATAAGAGATGCGCAATTTCATTCCGTGTTGCCTCACGGCATTCGCCGCGCGCGAGCGCGGGATCGAGCGGGATCCCCGCAAAGGAGATGCGCTCAAGATAGGTCACACGACTGCCCAGCGCCTCGATCATGCGCTTGATCTGGTGATATTTTCCTTCGGTCAGCGTGATTTTTCCACCAAGGCGGTCGGCATCGCACACAAGAAGTGAGGAGCGGCACAGCTCGTCCCCGTCGATCGTGATACCTGCGGCAAAGCGTGCCTCTGCCTCGGGTGGCAGGGGGATATCACAGGAAAAGCGGTACTCCTTTTCCACGTGATGCCGCGGAGAGAGCAGGCGGTGGGATAACTGCCCGTCATTTGTCAGGAGCATCCAGCCCACCGTGTCGCGGTCAAGCCGTCCGCACGGAAACAGACCGCGCTTTTTGTACGCAGGCGGCAAAAGCTCGGTCACGCAGGGAAGCCTTCCGTCCTCTGTGGCACTGACATAGCCCGTGGGCTTGTTGAGAAACACGTAATCAAAGCGGCGGTATGCGACCTGTGTGCCGTCAAGCGCAATAAAGTCGGCACTTTCGTTGATGTGTCCGTCGGCGCGGCGCACGGTGCTCCCGTTGACCGAGATCCGCCCTGCGCGTGCGGCCAAGGAGGCCTCCTTACGGGAGAGGATCCCCATTTCGCTGAAAAAACGGTCAAGGCGCATAGGGCTCTCCTTTCGGCGAGTGTGATATCTTTTTTATTATAACATATTTTCCCCGACAAGTAAAGAAAAATATAGGAAAATCCGAAACTTTTTTAACATCCCTCTTGTATTTTTCCGACATTTGTGTTATACTGCTGACATCTTAAATAAATCGTAGAACAGAGTAGAGATGTGTGCGTCAAGTGTTCGCAGGACGGGGAGTTGCCTGTGGAACGAAAATGCATTATGCATTGCGGTACACCTCTCGCATCCCGCTGGTAGCCGACCGATCTCGGTCACGCCTTTCGGCTTACAGGATGAAAACTGTGATACGGGAGGTGTTTTTTATGCAAAATGAAAGAAAAAGTCCTCTCCGCGCAGGGGAGGCAAGGATCCGTCGTATCGCGCTGGATGCGGTGCTTGTTGCGCTGTTTGTCCTCTTTTCGGCTGTCCTGACCTTCAAAACACCGCTGTTTGAGGTTTCCTGGGCAAGCCTGCCCATTTTGGTGGCGGCCTTTCTCTTCGGGCTGCCCGATGCCGTGGCGGTAGCCGTGCTCGGCTCCTTTCTTGAGCAGGCACTCTCCTCCTACGGGTTGAGCGTAACCACGCCGCTTTGGATGGCCCCCGTCATTCTGCAAGCACTCGTAGCAGGCGCGCTTGCCTGTTTTGTGCGCCGGTCGGAAAACCGCTTTGCCCTGCTTTTGCCTGTTGTCGTATCCGAGCTGGTGCTCACGGCGGCGAATGTGATCGCCCTTTATCTTGACGGCATGATCTGGGAGTACGCGCTCCCCGCCCTGCACCTGATGCTCCCCGGCCGACTTGTTAATGCGCTGGTGCGGATGCTCCTCTCCTGCCTGTTGCTTCCACCCCTTGTGATCGCCCTCCGCCGTATTTTGCGGCAGGGGAAATAAGGAAAAAGCACCGCCAAATCGGCGGTGCTTTTGTACTCTACGGCTTTTTGCGAAAGACGATCAGCTTGCTTAAAAAATAGTTGGCGATCAGCACAAGGACGTTGGCAATCATTTTGATCAGCATGGCATCATAGGCAAGCTGTGTGACAAAGATAAAGAGGATGAGCTCCTCGAGAAGGAGCGAGGAAAGCCGCGCGCCGAAGAAAAGGAGAAGCTGGCGCACAAAGGCGGCGGGGGTGCGCTCGGCGGAAAAGACCCACGTGCGGTTGGTCAGATAGGCAAAGAGAACGGCCGCCACCCAGGAAAGCAGATTGGCCGTCAGCTCGCTCCACGCAAGCGGATAGCAAAAGAGATAAAATGTCCCCCAGCTGACGGCGGTGGTCAGCACGCCGAAGAAGAGATACAGCCACACCTCGCGGTAGCGGTAGTAAAGCGGGGCAAAGATACGGAAAAAGGGAAGCGCAAACAGACGGTCAAATACATCCTTTTTCTCGCAGTCCTTCTGTTCCATGAAGATTCCCCTTTCCTACAGTTTTGCGGAGCCTTTCCGCCTTTGCTATTATAGCACAGTCGCGAGGGAAATGCAAGGGGGTGCTTGTTTGTTTGAATATGAGGATTATATCCCCTTAACAATTATGATTATAACCCCCATAATAATAATTGTCAAGAGTAAGGGGGTAAAATATGATCGTTTTTGATAAGCTTTGGGCAGTCATGAAAGAGAAAAACATCTCCACGTACGCTTTGCGTGAGCGGTGCGGCATTGACAGCAAGACCGTGCGCCGCTTGAAGGCGAACGAGAATATGGAAACAAAAACGCTCAATAAATTGTGTGCCTTTCTCGGCTGCCGCATAGAAGATATTATGGAATACAAAGAGGACTAAAAACCGCCCGTGGTCAAGCCACGGGCGGTTTTTCCTTTTATAAAAGCAGATATTATTTCTCGATAAGCAGCTCTGCGATCTGTACGGCGTTGGTTGCCGCACCCTTGCGGACCTGGTCGCCCGAGCACCAAAGGGTGATGCCGTTCGGGAAGGTCAGATCACGACGGATACGGCCGACAAAGACCAGATCCTGGTCGGTGG
>JAZOOW010000116.1:0-12498 GCA_045655145.1 Eubacteriales bacterium
ATATTTCAATTCAGCCTATCAGATCTACACATGGATGTATATGCTGTCCACGGCAGGTCTGCCCGGGGCTGTGTCGATTTTGGTGTCCGAGGCAAGGGCGCGGGGGGATCGCCGTTCCGTGTGCCGCATTGACCGCATCACCTCACTCTCCTTTTTTGTGATCGGACTTCTCGGTATGCTGATCATGATGCTGGGTGCAGAGCCGCTGGCAGTGTTGATCGGTGCGCCCAACGCGCGTTTTTCGATTTTTGCCATGGCACCGGCCCTCTTTTTTATCTGCCTTTCCAGCGCACAGCGCGGATATTTTCAAGGCTTTCAGGAAATGGCCCCCTCTGCCGTTTCGCAGGTGCTGGAGGCGCTTGGGAAGCTGGCGGTCGGCGTCCTGCTTGCTACCTACGCTGTGGCACAGGGGCATCCGCTCCCTGTTGTGGCTGCATATGCCATTGTGGGACTTGGCGTGGGAGAGGCGTTTTCCTTCTTTTATCTGCTTCTTTCACGGTATCTCTATGAGCGGAAGGGACGGCTCACCTATCTTGCTCCCGCCGCGGAGGAGGTTGCATCCGCACATACGGGAGGAAACATGCTTTCCCGCCTATGGCGGATCGCACTTCCGATCACCGCCTCTGCCTCGGTGATGAGTGTTGTAGGGCTTCTCGATCTTGTGCTTGTGCAACGGCGTTTACGCCTCGTCGGCTACACCGCCGCGCAGGCAACCGCCTTTTACGGCAACTATACAACGCTCGCGGTGCCGATGTTTAATCTGCCGCCGGCACTCATTTATCCGATTGCCACCGCCGCGCTTCCCATGCTCGCGGCGACCGTGGCCGGCGGCCATTCTGCCACCGCAGAAAGACTGACACAGTCGGTGCTTCGCATCGCAGCCATCATCGCCATGCCTGCGGGACTCGGGATGGCCGTGTTCAGCCGTCCTATTTTACGGCTCTTCTTTCCTGCAGATATGGCAGTCAGCACGGCTCCCTATCTGTCGGTGCTTGCACTGGCCATCCTCTTTTTGTCGCTTCTTTCGGTGTCCAATGCTGTTCTTCAAGCCTATGGAAGGGCATCCCGTCCCATGATCTCCATGCTGGTCGGCGGAGGCGTTAAGCTGGCAGTCGGCTATGCCCTGATGGGGAACTCGTCTGTCGGCGGTTACGGTGTCCCTATTGGTACAGTGCTTTGCTATTTTGTTGCACTCTTGCTCAATTTTTGGTTTCTTGTCCGTGATACGGGGATCACTCCCGCGCTTGGCCGTATTTTCTTCCGTCCTCTCGCCGCTTCACTGTTGGCGGTGGGTGCCGCGCTGGGGGCGTATCTTTTGCTTGGCGGTGATACGGCATCCTCGCTTACGGTACTGCCCTGTATGGCACTTGCTGTGCTTGTCTATGCGGCGGCTGCCTTTCTGACACGGACGGTAACGGCAGAGGATATTTCTCTTTTACCCCTGCCGCGCGCTCTTCGCCACCGCCTTGCTACTCGCACTGTGCAGGAGGTGGGGGACTGACCGACGCGGCGCATGCTCTTCGACTAACGGTTTTTGAAAGGATACATCTATGCAAAACATCAAACAGAGATTGCTCGAAAAACAAACTTACGACTATGAGGATCTTCTTGATCTTGTGCGGCTTTTGCGCTCTCCCGAGGGGTGCCCGTGGGACAGGGAACAGACGCATGCCGACGTGAGAAACAATCTTTTAGAAGAGGCTTATGAGGTAGCCGAGGGGATCGATCTTGACGATCCCCGTATCTTGCGTGAGGAGCTGGGCGACCATCTCTTTCAGGCCGCCTTCCACACCGTCATTGAGGAGGAGCGCGGTCGCGTGATGCCGTCCGAGATCATAGGCGGCATCTGCCGCAAAATGATCGCGCGTCACCCTCATGTCTTTGAAGAAAAAAGCGGGGGCCGGGAAGCGGACCTGCTTTCCTCGTGGGACGAGCAAAAGCGGCGAGAAAAGGGGGAGGCGCGTGTGTCCGATTCTATGCGTGCCATGCCGCGCACTCTGCCTGCGTTGATGTATGCCAAAAAGCTTACGGGGAAGGCGGCGCGTGTTGGATTTGAATTTGCATCAGTCGCCGATGCCGGGGATAAGGTCATGGAGGAATGGGAGGAGCTACGCTCCGCCAAGACGAAGGCGGAGCGCAGAGAGGAGCTTGGTGACCTCTTGCTTGCTCTTGTCAATTATGCGCGCATGGAAGGAATCGATGCCGAGGAAGCATTGAATTCCGCCTCGCAAAAATTTCTTTTCCGTTTTGAGCAAATGGAGGAGAATCTTGCAAAAATGAACACAAAATTGTCAAAATGCACAAAAAAAGACCTTTCTTGTGCGTGGAATTTGGCAAAAAATCGTACAACTCTTACAAAAAATAGTTAATTTGCAATTTTTCTCTTGATAATATGTAAAATGTATGTTATACTATAAGGCAGGAAACGGCTAGAGCCGTGATTTCTTGGTAATAACCCGGATCACGCGAAATCAAAAAAGAAAGAGGAGAAAGAATCATGAACAAGACAGATCTTATCGAGAAGGTTGCCAAAGAGGCAGAGCTTACCAAAAAGTCCGCTGAGTGCGTTGTGAATGCCGTATTTGAGGCAATCGCAGAGTCCCTTGAGAATAACGAAGAGGTACAGGTTTTCGGTTTCGGCAAGTTTGCTGTAAATGAGAGAGCCGCCAGAGAGGGCCGCAATCCCGCTACCGGTGAGAAGATCACCATCGCTGCCTCCAAGGCTCCTGTGTTTTCCGCAAGCAAGACCCTGAAGGATCGCGTAAACGGCTAATTCATGCGTCTTGACAAGTACTTGAAGGTTGCGCGCATTATCAAGCGGCGTACAGTCGCGAATGAAGCGTGTGACGCTTCGCATATCTCGGTAAACGGAAAGATCGCCAAGGCATCCTACGATGTCAAAACGGGCGATATTATTGAGGTCGGCTTTGGTGGACGTGTACTGCGTGTTCGCGTGCTGGACATCAAGGACAGCACCAAGAAGGCTGATGCCGCCGAGATGTACGAGGTCATTTCTTAGCCTAACCGCATATTCTATAGCGCCTTTGCATACAATGTACCATCATTGTATCGGAGGCGCTATATGAATTCTATGCCCGAAGCACCAAAAAATCAGACGTTACTGTTGAAGGATCGCCGCCGCCTTGAGGTCGACAGCGTGACCGACGTTGTCAGCTTCGATGAGGGGGCAGTGGTTTTGCGTACAGCACTGGGGGCGTTGCATATTGAGGGGGCAGAGCTTCACATTACCCGTCTTGATCTGGATAAGGGCTGTCTGGCCCTTGAGGGGAGAATCGGAGCCTTTTATTATCTAGACAAACGGGAAGAGGGAAAGGGCGGATTTTTCTCGCGCATGGTGAAATAGTTCATGGAGGGAGCCCTCTCGTCACAAATTTCGGCCCTTCTCTTTGCGTTCCTTTTTGGCGTGGGGATCGGTGCCCTTTATGACCTCTATCGCGTTTTTGGGGTGTTATTTTCGCTTCTTACGCCGCAAACATCGCACCGCCTGCCGGAGAGGCTTCCGCTTTTGCCTTCGGGGTGGCTTGTCAGCCGTAGCGGTCGCGTCGGCCTGCGCGCACGTGGCGTACTTCTCTTTTTCTGTGATACGCTGTTTGCTTTGGCGGCGGGGAGCCTTTTTGTGATCTTTCTGTATGTAGAAAATGACGGTGTTTTTCGCTTCTATTTACTTGCGGGGGCCGCACTGACCTTTTTTCTTTATCTGCAAACGGTAGGGAAGCTTGTTTTTCGTGTGGCCGGAGTGCTTGCCTTGTATTTGCATATTGCTCTTCTGTATCTTGCCTATTTTCTCGCGCTTCCGCTTTTCTTTTTTGTGTGCATATGCAGGCAAATATGGAGGAGGGTGCTCCTTCCTGCCCTTGCCTTTGCTTGCCGTCCGATTTTGTACCGCTTCAGGGCTTTTGTACGCCGCCGTCGCTTTTTTTCGGATCTTCGTGCCGCGCATGCCGTTTTACGCACAGAAGCATCATAACGAAGCACTCCCGCGGCACACCCGCCTTATGGCAGGTGCGCCGTGGGGGTGCTTTGCGTTTCTTGTCGGGAAAAATGTAAAAAAACGAAAAAAACTCTTGCAAAATGCCGCCGTGTGTGCTACAATAAATGCAACAGAATAAAACTTATCAAGAGTGGTGGAGGGACTGGCCCTGTGAAGCCCGGCAACCTGTCTTCGGAAAAGGTGCTAATTCCCGTCAGATGAGCTGTTTGATCTCGGGAGGCACCGTTCTCACCGAGATTTTTTGTTGCAAAAAAAGGAAAGGAAAATAACATGGCACGAAAATTGTTTACGTCCGAATCGGTAACGGAAGGACATCCCGATAAAATGTGTGATAAGATCTCGGATGCGATCTTGGATGAGATCCTGCGCGCAGATCCCATGTCACGCGTAGCCTGCGAAACATTTGCCACGACCGGTATCGTTATGGTCATGGGTGAGGTAACCACGGGCGCGCATATTGACATTCCTGCGGTTGTACGCCGTACAGTCGCCGAGATCGGCTACGACGATGCAAAAAAAGGCTTTGATGCCAATACCTGTGCGGTCCTCAGCTCAATCCATGAGCAGTCGCCCGATATTGCCATGGGCGTTGACCGCTGTGCCGAGGCAAAAAGCGGCGAGATGTCGGATGATCTCGACATCGGTGCCGGTGATCAAGGCCTTATGTTCGGTTACGCCTGTAATGAAACCGAGGAGCTCATGCCCCTGCCGATCTCGCTTGCCCACAAGCTTGCGCTCCGTTTGACAGAGGTGCGCAAGGCGGGGCTTCTCCCGTATCTGCGTCCCGACGGAAAAACGCAGGTAACGGTAGAATACGAGGGGGACAAGCCCGTGCGTGTAGATACGGTCGTCGTGTCTACCCAGCACGATGAGGAGGCTACGGCAGAGGTCATCCGTGCAGATATGATACGGGAGGTCATCCGGAAGATCATTCCCGCAGAGCTTCTTGATGAGGAAACCAAGATCTACGTCAATCCCACAGGACGCTTTGTTATCGGCGGTCCGATGGGGGACACCGGCTTGACCGGCCGCAAGATCATCGTGGGTACATACGGCGGCTACGCCCGCCACGGCGGTGGTGCCTTCTCGGGCAAGGATCCTACCAAGGTAGACCGTTCTGCCTGCTATGCGGCGCGGTATCTTGCTAAAAACGTGGTTGCCGCCGGTCTTGCCTCGCGTGCGGAGGTCCAGCTTGCGTATGCCATCGGCGTGGCACGTCCTGTTTCTGTGCGTGTGGATACCTTCGGTACGGCACGGGTCGCCGAGGAAAAGATCACAGAGGCACTGACCGCACTGGTGGATCTGCGTCCTGCGGCCATCATCAAGCGCTTTGATCTGCGCCGCCCCATTTACGCACCGCTTGCGGCATACGGCCATCTTGGTCGTGAGGATGTGGAGGCACCTTGGGAGCGCACGGATCTTGCGGAGGCCTTGCAGGCAAGTCTTTCGTAAGGCGCAAAAAATCCCCGTTTTGCATAAATTGATAGCAGATAGGGGGGATTTTATGCAATTTGCGGAAATGATCGTTTGTATTTTGGCAGTTTTCGGTGTTTACGCGATCCTTTGTCGTGTGCTTGCCGTCTTCTGCCGCGGAGAAAAGCTTTCCTATGCCCTGCACATCGAGAATGATGCAGAGGCGCGTGCGCTGGCCGATGACGGTATCCGTGAGGCCATGCTGATGACGGAAAGCGAAAACGGGCGGCTTTTGCCGCCCGTTATCTTACTCAATGCGCCGCTCGGTGAGGAGATGCTGGAGCGCTTGCGCGGCTACGGATATCGCATTTATCACCGCGAGGATTAGGAGGCTACATGAAAGAGGAGAAGGTCGCGATCGGCGGAACGGTAGAGAACATTGTCTATCATAACGAGCACAATGATTATACCGTTTTGGAGCTGACGGGGGATGACGGGAGCATGGTCACCGCTGTCGGCACACTTCCGCTGGTAACGGAAGGGGAGGAGCTGATCCTCTACGGCCGTTGGGTGCATCATAAAACATACGGAGAGCAGTTGGCCGTGGATACCTACGAGAAGCGTCTGCCCTCGGATGTGCATGCCATCCTGCGCTACCTCTCCTCGCGCACCGTACGCGGGATCGGCCCTGCTACGGCCGCCAAGATCGTAGCGCGTTACGGTGCCGAGAGCTTTGATGTTATTGAAAGCCACCCCGAATGGTTGGCTGATATTCCCGGAATCTCGACAAAAAAGGCGGCAGAGATCAGTGAAGCCTTCAGAGAGCAGACAGGTGTGCGCTCCGTCATGATGTTTTGTCGGGACTTCTTTGGAGCGGCCACAGCCACCCGCGTCTATCAACGCTTTGGGGCTGGTGCTGTGGGAATGATTCGAGAAAACCCCTACTTTCTTTGTGAAAACGACTTGGGTATCGCCTTTGAAAAGGCTGATGAGATCGCGGCTACGCTCGGGTTTGCCAAGGATGCCGCCGTGCGGATCACGGCGGGCATTTCCTATCTTCTTCGGTATCAGGCATCTGCAAACGGGCATGTATGCTTGCCTGAGGACAAGCTCATTCCCTTGGCGGCGGAAACACTCGAGGTTGCGCCCCGTGCTGTGACAGAGGTCCTGCACTCTGCTTGTGCGCGCGGCACCTTTGCCACATATACCATAGGTCACGGCAGAGAGGCGCGCCGTTATATCTTTGAAAAGGATATTGCGCGTGCAGAGGCCTTTGTGGCCGAAAAGCTTTGCCTTTTGGCTGCCTCCTTGCCCACCTATACGCATGAGGATATTGCACGCTTGATCGACCGCGCAGAAGAGGAGCAGGGGGTGTCTTATGCTGCCCAGCAGAGAAAAGCGATCCTGTCTGCGCTTTCGGATGGTGTTTCGATCGTTACGGGAGGTCCGGGTACGGGTAAAACCACACTCGTCCGCGCCCTTCTTCATATCTTTGGGCATCTTGGGCACCGTGTTGCTCTCTGTGCTCCCACCGGCCGTGCGGCAAAGCGGATGTCGCTTGCCGCCGCCCATGAGGCGCGCACCATTCACCGTCTTCTTGAAGCCGAGCGTGCAACGGAGGGGGAGGGGATCCGCTTCCGCCGCAATGCGGCCACTCCTCTTGACGAGGACGTCATCATCGTGGATGAGGCTTCCATGCTGGATATCTTCTTGATGAAAGCGCTTCTCGCCGCCGTTAAAAACGGCTCGCGCATCATCCTGATCGGAGATGTCGATCAGCTCCCTTCTGTTGGGAGCGGCAATTTGCTTTCCGATCTGATCGATGCGGAACGCTTTTCCACCGTTCGCCTGACGGAGGTGTTCCGTCAATCCGAGGAAAGCCTGATCGTCACAAACGCACACCGCATCAATCGCGGTGAGCTGCCGATATTAGATGCCAAGGATCGTGACTTTTTCTTTTTGGAGCGCGGGGAGGAGGCAATTGCCTCGACCGTGGTATCCTTGATCACCACGCGCCTGCCGCGCACCTACGGGGCCTCGGTTGTGGAGGATATCCAGGTGATCTCGCCCTCTCGCAAGGGACGTGCGGGGACAGAACAGTTAAATCGCCTTTTGCAGGAAAAGCTGAACCCCGCCACCTCCGAGGCGGCAGAGCTTCGCTTCCGTGATACCGTTTTCCGCGTTGGCGACCGTGTGATGCAGATCCGCAACAATTATGAGATCGCATGGAAGCAGGGAAGAACGGAAGGGCAGGGCGTTTTTAACGGCGATGTAGGTATCATTGAGGCACTGGAGCCTGCAGAGGAGCGCATGCTTGTTCGGTACGACGACCGCGTGGCGACCTATGATTTTACGATGCTGGAGGAGCTTGAGCACGCCTACGCCATTACTGTCCACAAGAGTCAAGGAAGTGAGTATCCCGTCGTCATCCTCCCGCTATATGCCTGTGCTCCGCAGCTTTTGACCAGAAATATGATCTATACCGCCGTTACCCGCGCGCGGCGCATGGTCATCTTTGTGGGGCGGAGGGATATTGTGGCCCGCATGGTGGAAAACAATCTGCATGTGATGCGGTACACCTGTCTTACGCACCGCCTTTCCGGTGGAGGCGAGGGCTGATGCAGTTTTTTGATACGTTATTGCGGCTTGTATTTGTTCCGCGCTGTGCCGGATGCGGAGAGCGCCTTCCTCTGGATGCGCCGCCGCTTTGTCCGCACTGCCGCATGCTCTATGAAAATGAAAAGGCTGTGACCTGCGGTGTGTGTGCAGAAGCACTGGGGAGCTGCTTTTGTGTGCCAACCGAGATGCAGCACCACGGCGTACGCCGTATGGTCAAGCTCTTTCACTATCAGAAGGATGGTGAGGCGGTTACCTCGCGCATGATCTACACACACAAGCACAAAAATCTTAAAGATCTGCAGGTCTTTTTTGCAAGGGAGCTCACGCCGCGTCTTCTCGCGGCGGCCTTGCCAAAGGGCAAAACAGTCGTGACATATCCGCCACGCTCCCGTGCCGCCCTTGCGCGTGACGGCTTTGATCATGCCGGAGCGTTGGCGCGCAGGGTAGCACAGGAGCTTGATGCCTACTTTCTCCATGCGCTTGTGCGCGTACAGAGCAGGGAACAGAAAAAGCTCTCACGTACCGCAAGACTCCGCGCGGCGGAGCTTAGCTATCGCTTGCGCGACGGTGTTGATCTGCGCGGTAAGACGGTGATTCTTTGCGATGACGTTTGTACTACGGGGGCAACACTCCTGGCCGCCGCCCGCATCCTGCGCAAGGCAGGCGCCAAGGAGGTCATTCTTGCGACGCTCGCGATCGTTCCGTGAGTAGGTTGGATTTTTGGTAGAAAAATGACAAAAACGTATTGCAAAATGAAATCGGTTGTTGTATAATATTATATTGAACCACTATCATTCTGCGGGGAGGAGAAACGATGCACAAAGAAATCGGCATTGATCTTGGCAGTTCTGTGATGCTCGTTAGCACCGCAGAGGAGAGTATTATTGCAAAAGAACCTACGGTAGCTGCCATTCGCCGTGAGGACAAGGCTCTGTGCGGTATTGGCCATGCGGCAGAGGAGGCTGTGCGCGATCCGTCGCGAGAGCTTTCCTTGATTCGTCCGTTGAAGGACGGCCTTTTTGCCGATCCCGAGGCAACGCGTCTGATGATCGATCATGCGTTACGGCTGACCTGCGGCAACCATATTATTAAGCCGCGCGTCTTGATCGGTGTTCCCTTTACGGCAACGGAGGAGGAGGAGAACCTTCTTGAATGGACGGCCGTCCGCGCCGGTGCGCGGGAAACCTTTTTCGTCTATACCCCCATTGCCGTTATGGCAGGACTGAACCTGCCGCCTGACAGTGCGGCGCTCATTGTGGATATCGGTGCCTCGCAAACCAGCCTGATGCTGATCGGCGGCGGCAAGATCCTATACAAGAATACCGTAGCGGCCGGCGGTGATGCATTTAATGCGGCGATCGTTTCTTATCTTGCCAAGCATTACGGGGTGCGCATCAACGCGCGCTCCGCGGAGGCAATCAAGCATCGTATCGGCACGGTATGGATCCATCATGAGGATAAAAAGGTCGATATCAAGGGTAAAAGCGTGCAAAACGGAGAGCTTCTGACGGTGCGCCTTTCCTCGCGTGAGATGTTTGATGCGCTGGAGGAGCCTACCGCCTGCTTGATTGCTGCTGTGTGTGAGGCGATCTCAAAAATTCCTTCGCCCTATGTAGGTGAGGTGTTTAACCGCGGCATTTTGCTCAGCGGCGGCGGTGCCATGCTTGACGGACTTGACAAGATGATCTCGGGTGTGACAGGTGTTGGCGCGCGCGTTGTGGACAGGCCGGACGAGATCACGGCACTAGGCCTTGGGAAAATATTGGCCGATCTGCCCACCTCCATGAAAAATCAAAAGACAAATATCTCCCTTCGGTGCATGCGGCTGGGAATATAAGGAGTTAGCATGAAAACAAACAAGAATTTTTCAATGGCAGTCAGAATACTGTGCCTTGTGCTTGCGGCACTCATGGTCGGCTCGGCTGCTTACACACTCATCTATATGTTGCTTTTGGCGTAAAGGGGGACAGCATGCATATTCAAGAAAACTACACCCTGCTGTGCGATTTTTATGAGTTGACCATGGCAAACGGATACTTTGCGCTGGGACGCAAGGATGAAATTGCCTATTTCGATATTTTCTTCCGCACCATTCCTGACGGTGGAGGTTACGCTGTTTTTGCCGGACTTGAGCAGATCATTGAATATGTAAAGGATCTTCATTTTACCGATGAGGATATTGATTTTTTGCGCGGTAAGGGTATCTTCAGCGAGGAATTTCTTTCCTATCTTCGCGGCTTCCATTTTACAGGAGATATGTACGCGATGCGGGAGGGAACCCCCATCTTCCCGGGAGAGCCGATCCTTACCGTGCGTGCACCGATCATTGAGGCGCAGATCATTGAAACCTTCCTGCTTCTGTCGGTCAATCTGCAATCCTTGATCGCAACCAAGGCAAACCGTATCTGCCGTGCCGCCGCAGGCCGTGCCGTGGCGGAATTCGGATCCCGCCGTGCGCAGGGCGCACAGGGGGCCATCCTCGGCGCACGTGCCGCCTATATCGGTGGTTGCAGCAGTACCGCGTGTACACTCAGCGACCGTGTGTATCATATTCCCGCATCGGGAACCATGGCGCATTCCTGGGTCCAGATGTTTGAGGATGAATACACGGCGTTTTCCGCATACTGTAAGATGTATCCCCGGAATGCAACCCTTCTTGTGGACACGTACAACGTCCTTGAAAGCGGTATCCCCAATGCCATCCGAGCCTTCCGTGATTACGGTATTGAAAACGGTGCGATCCGCATTGATTCCGGTGATATTGCGTATCTTTCCAAAAAAGCAAGAAAAATGCTGGATGAGGCAGGTTTGCCCAACTGCCGTATCGTAGCCAGCAACTCACTTGATGAATTTATCATCCGTGATCTTCTTTCCCAAAATGCCCGTATTGATGCCTTTGGCGTGGGTGAGCGTTTGATTACAGCCAAGAGCGATCCTGTTTTCGGATGCGTGTACAAGCTTTCTGCCGTAGAGGATGCAAACGGGAATGTGATTCCCAAGATCAAGATCAGCGAGAATAACGAGAAGATCACAAATCCCTCCTACAAGAAGGTCTACCGCATCGTAGACGTTGAAACGAACCAGCCCATTGCAGATTATATCACCCTGGCCGATGAGGTCGTGGATGAGAAGAAGCCACTGGAGCTGTTTGATCCCGTATCCACTTGGAAGCGAAAAACCGTTACAAATTATAGGGCAGAGCCACTCCAGATGCCAATCTTCCAGAGTGGAAAGTGTGTATATGAGTCGCCGCGGGTCGCGGATATTCAGGCCTATTGCCGTACGCAGGTCGATGCGCTGTGGGATGAGGTCAAGCGCTTTGAAAATCCGCATCGCTATTATGTGGATCTTTCCGAGTCACTTTGGGAGCTGAAAAACCGTATGCTGAAAAATACAGGCAAGCTCGATTGAGCACTGGCGCAGTGGGAGGAACATGATGAAAAGGATAGTCGTTCTTTTGCTCCTTGCTCTTTTGATGCTTTCCATCGCCGCTTGCGAGCAGGGGCCGTATGAGATCGAGGTAGGGGGCGAGATCATCTTCCGTGATGAAGGTGTGCGCGGAGAGGATGAGGACGACCTTGGTGCGTCCGGATCCATTTTTCCGTCGGACGGTGTTGATCTTCCGTCGGTCCGCCCCGGTGCACAATAACAAGTAAAAAGGATGTCTTTGCCAAGCTTCTCGTGGGGGAGTTGGGCAAAGACATCCTTTTGCTTCTGTAGACAAAAGAGGCATCCGCTGTGCGGATGCCTCTTTTCAAACTGATCAGCTGAGCTTTGCGTAGTTGATCTTAATGCCGGGGCCCATCGTGGTTGCGACAACGCAACTCTTGATGTACTGACCCTTTGCGGCGGCCGGCTTTGCCTTAATAACAGCGCCAACAAGAGCGTTGAAGTTTTCGGTGATCTTCTCAGCACCGAAGGAAGCCTTGCCGATGGGGCAGTGAATGATGTTGGTCTTGTCAAGACGGTACTCAATCTTACCGGCCTTGGCCTCTTTGACAGCACGCGCAACATCGGGCGTAACCGTGCCTGCCTTGGGGTTCGGCATCAAGCCCTTCGGGCCGAGAACCTTACCGAGACGGCCGATAACAGCCATCATGTCGGGGGAGGCGATAACAACATCAAAATCGAACCAGCCGCCCTGGATCTTTGCAACAAGACCCTCAGCACCTACGAAATCAGAGCCTGCCTCCTCAGCGGCCTTGGCCTTGTCGCCGCGGGCGAATACCAGGGTTCTTACGGTCTTACCGGTGCCGTTCGGAAGAACGATAGCACCGCGGACCTGCTGGTCTGCGTGTCTGGAATCAACACCCAGGCGGATATGGAGCTCGATCGTCTCGTCGAATTTTGCCTTTGCGGTCTGGCATGCCAGTGCAATAGCCTCGGCGGGATCATACAGCTTTGCTTTTTCTACGAGAGCGACGCTCTCCTTATACTTTTTACCCATGCTCATC
>JAZOOW010000117.1:0-1984 GCA_045655145.1 Eubacteriales bacterium
GACTTAAAACATCAAAGCGTAATCTCTTTTTCAAGGGGTGTGTCGCCAGATACATACGGGCGGCCGCAATCAGATTGCTTTGCTTGTCATGGTCGACTGCCGAGGCCGGTCGACCGTAGGGAAGCGTTCCGTCCAAAGAAAGTGTTCGTGTTTTTACCTCGACAAAAACAATGTATTCTCGGTTTTCTGCAATGATATCCACTTCTTTTTTGCCAAAGAAAGCGTTTGTTGCGAGAATCTTATATTTGTTTTTACGAAGATATTTTGCGGCAGCCCTCTCTCCAAGATCTCCCGTTTGCCGTTTTTGTGTTTTCATTTATTTCTCCAAAAATTTAAGGAAGGAGCGGCGGTGGATCGGGCAGGGGCCATATGTACGCAAGGCCTCCATGTGTGTGGGTGTACCGTAGCCCTTGTGCTTGGCAAAGCCGTACATGGGATACATACGATCCTCTTCAAGACACATACGGTCGCGCGTTACCTTGGCTAAAATACTGGCGGCGGCAATGGAGGCGGAGATGGCATCTCCCTTCACGACAGCATATGCGGGCTCCTTGAAACCGCGAACGATGTTTCCGTCTACCAAAAGAAGATCGGGGGCGGGGGAGAGCATAGCCACTGCACGGCGCATGGCAAGCAGATCGGCGTTTAAGATGTTCATGGTATCGATCTCCTCAGGGGATGCCGATGCAATGCCGTATGTAATCGCATTTTCCGTGATGATATCAAAGAGAGCCTCACGCTTTTTGGGGGAGAGCTTTTTTGAATCGTTAAGCCCCGGGATCTCAAATCCAAGGGGCAGGATGCAGGCTGCTGCGTATACACTGCCGGAAAGCGGGCCGCGTCCCGCTTCGTCAACGCCACAAACCAAGGAATAACCATCTGCCATGTATTTTTTCTCTAATTCATAAGTCGGCATATCGCTCTCCTGCAAAAGTATAATGAAAAAGTAGAATGGTTTACGGTTCTTCCAGTGTGATACGGCCGATGGTTGCATGGCGGAATTCGTCAAGCAGCATGGCAGATGCACGGCGGAAGTCTGTTTCTCCACCTGCAATCAGCATGCCGCGCTTTCGACCGATGAGTGCCAAAAGATCATAGCCGTCAAGCCCTATAATGTCCTGTGCTGCCAGCTTGTAGCGCGCGCAAAGCGCCTGCGGCGCACATACCGCAAGGCGTGCCGCCAGTAGCATGGCCAGCTCCACGGTGTCCAGAATCTGATCCTTGATCGCTCCCGTAAAGGCTAAATTTTCGCCAACGGTGCGGTCATCAAACTTCGGCCAAAGAACACCGGGCATATCCAAAAGATCAATGCCGTAATCCGTGCTTACCCATTGCTTGGCAACCGTTACACCCGGGCGGTTTTCCACCTTTGCCTTGCCGGCACCGGATAGACGGTTGATGAGAGAGGATTTTCCTACGTTGGGGATGCCCACGATCATGGCACGCAGACGGCGTCCCTCCATCCCTTTTTCACGATAACGGGCAACCTTTTCGGAAAGGATGCTTCGTATGGCGTCGGGGAGACGGCGAATGCCGTCGGAGGAGATACAGTCAGTCAAGATGGCGTGCTCCCCCCGTTCGCGGAAGGCGGCCAGCCAGTGCTCGTTTTCTGCGGGATCGGAGAGGCCTGCCTTATTTAGTAGGGTAAGGATGGGCTTCTCTCCGGCGATCTTATGGATCTCCGGATTGCGTGAGCTTGCGGGAATACGGGCATCAAGGAGCTCAAGCAGAATATCCACCTTTGGCAGATTTTCCTGCATAAGCCTGCGTGTTTTGGCCATATGGCCGGGGAACCACTGTATTGTTTGGGAGGGCATACATCTCTCCTTTAAGCTCTGTTTGTCTTATTTTACAACGCTGAATTTCGTAAAGAAATCCGAGAAATCGTCACCCATCAAGCGGAAGACGACGCGGCCGAGGATCTTATCCTTCTTTACATATCCGAACGCGCCGCGGCTATCCTCGGAATTATATGTGTTATCAC
>JAZOOW010000118.1:0-4731 GCA_045655145.1 Eubacteriales bacterium
ATCGCCGATATCTGTCGCGGCAAAGGCGTGACCGTGATCGCTGTTACAGAGAATCTTTCCTCTCCTCTCGCCGAAAAGGCGGATATCGTGCTTGCCATGGCAGTGACCCGCGAATGCGATAAGTACAACTGTCAGGGCACGACCAGCTTTGCCGTGACCTCCGCTATTTTTGATGCACTGCAGACCGCCGTTCTTGACTATACCGACTTCAAGAACGAGAAGTTTGCCGTCATTCATCCGGCAGGCGCCGTCGGCAAGCGTCTGAACAAGCAATAAAAATAAAAAATAAATAAACACAAAGGAGAAAAAACAATGGAATTCAAGGTTTATCAAAAAGAGCTCGAGCTGCAGTCCAGAGGCTGGATCCCCACCTTCCACGATGTATCCAAGGAGATCCGTGAGATCGTTGCCGCCTCCGGCGTAAAGAACGGAACGGTATGCGTAGCATCCCACCACACCACCTGCTCCGTCATGGTACAGGAGTGCTCGCACGATATCGATTCCTTCGATCTCGAGTTTTTGCAGCACGACCTGCTTGACATCATGCGCAAGCTGATCCCCGACTACGTAAACGAGGGTGATTACCGTCATCCTGGCCCGATCCATGCACAGTTCGGCAGATACGTAAACGAGCCCGGCAACTACACCTCCATGAACACCGACGGTCACCTCCGCTCCGTATTCTTCGGAAGAAGCGAGACGCTGACCATTAAGGACGGCGAGCTGGACGGCGGCGAGTTTGCACATATTTACTTCATCGACTGGGACCATGTTCGCGCCCGTCATCGTCAGCTTAACGTAACCGTTATGGGTACCACGGGTGGCGTTGAGGGCCGCAAGTGGAACGGTGGCGAGACCATCAACACCCTGCGCAAGTTTACCGATGAGGAAAAGGCTTACGACATTCACTACGATCTGCAGCTCAAGAGATAAGTAAGGAACACACATGAAGATCATTTTAGACACAGCAAATCTGGAAGATATCCGTTATTTCAATACCTATTACCCGATCGTGGGCGTGACCACCAACCCGACGATCCTTGCGCGCGAGGGGGGCGATGTGTTAAAGCTGCTCCGCGACATTCGCGAGATCATCGGAGAGGAGAAGGAGCTGCATGTGCAGGTCACGGAGACCTCGTACGAGAAGATCCTTGAGGAGGCGCGTCTGCTTGTGGATTTCCTTGGAACCAAGGAGAATACTTACGTCAAGATCCCTGTCAGCGACATTGGTCTGCGCGCGACGCGCAAGCTGGTGAAGGAGGGCTACCGTGTTACGATCACGGCAATCCTGACCGCTACGCAGGCACTTCTTGCCGCCAATGCAGGTGCTGCTTACGTAGCACCGTACGTCAGCCGTCTTGAAAACATCTGCGAGGACGGTGTGGGGACGGTGTCTGACATTGCAACCATGCTTTCCTATTCGGATGCGAATACGGAAATTCTGGCGGCCAGCTTCAAAACGGCCAAGGAAGTCTTGGACGTTGCCTGCGTGGGCTGTCACGCGGCTACGGTCAGCAGTGCGGTCATGAAGACCTTGATCTCGCACACGTCTACCGACACCTCCATTCTTGGCTTTGCAGCTGACTGGAAGCGTGCCTTCGGAGATGCGACCTTCCTTGATCTTTTGAAAAAATAACTCCGATGAAAGTCCAACAGGCACTGCCTGTTGGACTTTTTTAGGGTGCGCCTTCAATCGCTTTTTTGTGTTCTCATATAAGACTTGCAAACGAGAACGGGGTGTGATATGATAGAGTAAAAAAGACAGGGGGGAACAGAAATGTACGCAAGGGTCTATGTTGAGGTTACCAATGCTTGTAATATGCACTGCTCTTTTTGCCGTGGACATTCGCGTCCCCTTCGCCAAATGACCGAGGAGGAGTTTGGGCATATCCTTGCCTCTCTTGCCGGAGTGACGGAATATGTGTATTATCACCTGATGGGTGAGCCACTTACCCACCCACAGCTCCCCGTCTTTCTCAAAATGGCAAGGGAGAGAGGCTTCCGCTCGGTGATCACGACCAACGGCACTCTCCTTGCCCGTAAAGGGGACGCCATTCTCAATGCGGGCTTGCACAAGATCTTTGTTTCGCTCCATAGCTTTGAAGAGGGAAGCGAAAATGACCACATGCGCTATCTCGATGAGGTTGCTGCCTTCGCCGACCACGCCGCGCGTGTGGGCACCATCACCGTCCTCCGCCTTTGGAACAGAGGGTGTGACGGTGGCAAAAATGAGCGTGTTCTCTCTCATCTCCGCCAAGGCCTTGCGGGAGAATGGCAGGAAAACACGCGCGGCTTCCGCGTACGCGATAAGATCCATATTGCGTGGGGCGACCGCTTTGCTTGGCCTGATTTAGCTGCGCCCACCGAGGGAGAACATGTTTTTTGCTATGGTCTTTCTGACCATTTCGGTATCCTTGTTGACGGCACGGTCGTCCCCTGCTGCTTGGACGGAGATGGTGTGATCGCGCTCGGCAACGTTTTTGACGCTCCTGTTACGGACATCCTTGCATCTCCGCGCGCCTTGGCCATGAAGGAAGGCTTTCGCTGTCGCCGTGCAAGTGAAGAGCTTTGCCGGCACTGCGGCTATGCAACAAGATTTTCGCGATAGGAAGGCGGCGAGGGGCACCGCTACATATAACTTCCTGCAAAGCTCCCCTTTTTTTAGGGAAAGAGGCGAGCATGATGACGCAGATCTTCCAAAAAACGGCGAAGATTTTATTTTTTTCTTGCAATTCAAGAAAAAATATGCGATAATAGTAAAGGCCTTTTGTAAAATCACTTTTCAGGAGAATCATTATGGAAAAAACAAGAAGCAGCTTTACAGGAAAGATCGGCTTTGTGCTTGCCGCCGCAGGCTCTGCCGTCGGCCTTGGTAATATTTGGCGTTTCCCTTATCTGGCCGCGAAATACGGAGGCGGTATGTTCCTGCTTACCTATATTGTTCTGGCTGTTACCTTCGGCTTTGCGCTCATGATCGCCGAAATCGCCATCGGGCGAAAAACCGGCTTGAGTGCGATCGGTGCGTTCCAACAGCTTGATAAGCGCTTCGGTTTTGTCGGCTACCTTGCCGCCATTGTTCCCGTGATCATACTGCCTTACTACTCGGTCATCGGCGGCTGGGTGATGAAGTATCTCTTTGCTTACGCAACGGGCGGGGGCAGTGCCACGGTAGGGGACGGTTATTTTGATGCATTCATCGGTAGCAATACCGAGCCGATTTTGTGGCTTGCCCTGTTTGTTGGCATCACCGCACTTGTCGTTCTCTTCGGTGTAGAGAAGGGCGTTGAGAAGGTCAGCAAATTTATGATGCCCGTTCTTGTCGTGCTTGCGGTCGGTATTGCCGTTTACGTTATGTTTATTCCCGGTGCGATGGAGGGCGTCCTTTACTATATTACGCCTGATTTCTCGCATTTTTCGATAACGGGTGTGGTGGCCGCCATGGGCCAGCTGTTCTACTCCATGTCACTTGCTATGGGCATTATGATCACCTACGGCTCCTATATGAAAAAGGACGTGAATTTGGAGTCCTCCGTTCATCAGATCGAGCTGTTTGACACAGGTATAGCCTTTTTTGCGGGCCTGATGATCATTCCGGCGGTCTTTGCCTTCTCGGGCGGTGACCAGTCTGCGCTCGATGCAGGCCCGGGCCTCATGTTTGTCACGCTTCCCAAGGTGTTTGAGGGGATGCTCGGCGGTCACGTTTTGGGGGCGGTGTTCTTCATCCTCGTTTTGTTTGCTGCACTCACCTCCTCGATCTCTTTGATGGAGACGGTCGTTTCGATCCTGCAGGATAAGCTGCATTGGAACCGTCGCTTTACCTGCCTTGTTGTGCTTATGGGAGCATTTCTCCTCGGTTTGCCCTCCGCGCTCGGATATGGACTGTGGGCAGACATCAAGATCATCGGCATGCAGTTCCTGGTTTTCTTTGATTTTATCAGTAACAGCGTATTGATGCCGATTGGAGCACTTTTGACAGCAATCTTTGTCGGGTATGTTTTGAAGCCGCAGACAATTGCCGATGAGGTGGAGATCTCCGGCCAATTCCGTGCGAAAAAGCTCTTCAACATCGTTATCAAATACGTGGCTCCCGTGATCCTTGTGATCATTCTTGTTTCCTCTGTCTTGAGTGCCTTTGGCATCATGACCATCTGATCTGCTGGCGGCGGGCTCGTTTGGCTCCTGTTACCATTCATCAAGCGAGGACGACAAATCGAAACGAGCCGAAAATACCGGCTCCGCGGCGGGTTCGTTTGGCTCCTGTTACCCTAGGAATGAGGCTTGCAGCTTCTGCTTTTTGCAGAGGCTCGCAGGCCTTGTTTTGTTATATGCAAATATCATGAATATTAATGATAAAAATATTCGTTGTTAAAAAATAATAATTTTTCAATAAATGAAGATGGATAAAACAAAAATGTTCAAAAAATGAAAAATAAAAAAGTGAATTTTTGGAATATATATTCATAAAATTGTGCTCGATATTCATTCATGTGAGCTTGTGTGATCCGGAAGTTGAAAAAACGAAAAAATAACCAGAAAATGGAAGAAAAAGCAAAAATCACGCCTTTGTGTTCACAAATCATGGCTTTGATGAGCGCGTATAATAGAGATTAGCCTAAGTGGGCTCGAATAGGCAAGCCCCTCGTCGACGAATTTTTGCGTCTTTCGGCGTCACTCGCCTTAAAAAGTCCACACTTTTCTGCACCTCGCGCCGCCAAAATCCATCAAAAATTC
>JAZOOW010000119.1:0-8531 GCA_045655145.1 Eubacteriales bacterium
CATCGCAAGAGCGGGAGCATCGTTCATGCCATCTCCCACGAAGGCAACTGTGGCCCCGCCCTTCTGCACAGCCGCCAGGCGTTCTACCTTTTCGTCGGGCAAAAGTCCGCTCACCGCACCGTCAAGACCGACCTCCGCAGCCACGGCATCTGCGATCTCGCGGCGATCCCCCGTCAGCATCTGCATACGCGAAATGCCGAGGCGGCGCAGGCGTGCAAGGGCTTCCTTGGCCTCAGGCTTGCAGGCATCGGTCAAGCGAATGTAGCCGAGGTATTGCCCGTTGCGTGCCAAATACACAACACTTCCTATGGCGGCGACGGGTATGAGCATCACCCCTTCCGCCTCCATCAAGCGCAGGTTTCCCGCAAGAATACGATCCCCCTCTACGTAGGCCTCAAGACCCATGCCAGGGTGTTCACGGATATTCTCGGCCGCCAAGGGCATGCCGTCGACCGCCTCGCAGATCGAGCGCGCGATCGGATGTGCCGAATGCCCCTCTACCGCGGCCGCCAGAGAAAGAAGTGCCTCTTCCTCCCCTTCTTTACAGGAAAAAACCTCCGCTACTTGAAAGCGGCCGTGCGTGAGTGTGCCCGTTTTGTCAAAAAGAAAGGTGCCCGTGCGCGCCAAGACATCAAAGCAGACGGCACCCTTGACAAGGATACCAAGACGCGAGGCACCGCCGATGGCGGAAAAGAAGGTAAGCGGCACCGAGATCACCAAGGCGCAGGGACAGGAAACAACAAGAAATGTCAAGGCACGTGCGATCCACTTGCCAAAAAGAAGCCCGTCAAAAAGCGGTGGGATCAGAGCAAGAAGCACCGCACCGATCACGACAACAGGGGTATACACACGGGCAAAGCGCGTGATAAATTTCTCAACGTGTGCCTTTTTCTCGCTCGCCTCCTCGACAAGGCGGAGGATGCGCGCGACTGTGCTTTCCGCGTACCCGTTGGTTACGGACAGCAGAAGCGGTGTGTGCAGATTTAGAGAGCCACCAGCCACCGCATCCCCCACGCCCACGTCGCGCGGCAGACTCTCTCCCGTTAAGGCGGCGGTGTCAAGTGCGCCTGTGCCGCGGATCACGGTGCCGTCCAGTGGAACACGCTCCCCCGGCAAGATCAGTATCTCATCACCAACGGCGATCTCCTCGGTCGCGAGGATCTCCTCCCGACCGTCGTGCACACGACGCGCGGTATCCGGACGAATGTCCATCAGGGCGGCAATGCTCCCTCGGCTCTTGCCGACGGCAATCCCCTGCACAAGCTCACCGATCTGGTAGAGGAGCATCACGGCAACGCCCTCCGTACATTCGCCGAGCGCAAAGGCACCTACCGTGGCCACCGCCATCAAAAATTGCTCATCCATGAGATCTCCGCGAAGGAGCTTGCGGCCTGCGGAGAGGAGAACATCAAAGGCGACGGGATAATACGGAACAAGATAAAGACACGTGCGCAAAAGACTGCGAAGAACCCCCTCCGGCAAGGTGTGCAACAAAAAGATATCCAAAAAAACGGCCACGCCCAAAAGGACTGCCGCCAGCAGAATGCGGCGCAGTCTTTTCTTTTGCCTCTTTGTCATAAACACCTCACGGAAGCAGACGGCAATCCGGCTCTATTTTTTTACAGATGGCCGCCGCCTCCTTAAAAAGGCGGGGCAGATCTGCTTCCTCTGCCTCGATCGTCAAGCGTGCAGACAGGTAGTTTACCGATACACTTGCAACGCCGGGAAGACGGCGGATCGCCTCCTCCATCTTCATGGCGCAATGCGCGCAATCAAGGTCCTCCATCATCCATGTTTTCTTCATTTCAGTTCCCTCTTTCATGAATATGCTCCATGCCTGTATGGATCAGTGTGTGAACGTGCTCATCGGCAAGTGAATAATAAACGGTCTTCCCCTCCCGACGGGCGGTAACGAGTGTGTAGGTGCGCAGCACCTTTAATTGATGGGATATGGCAGACTGCGTCATGCCAAGCAGCTCCGAGATCGCGCATACGCAAAGCTCCGTTTCCTGCAAGGCACACATGATCCGCATACGCGTGCTGTCACCGAATACGCGAAAGAGATCGGAAAGCTCAAAAACGCGCTCGTCACTCGCAAGATGCGCACGGGCGGTCTGCAGCTTTTTTTCGTGATCGTGCTTTTTTATCATATGAAGCTCCATTCATTTGAACGCTCATTCATATGATAGCATGAAGGTACTGTTTTGTCAACAGGTTTTCTCTATTTTTTCAAATAACAAATGAAAAAATCCAAGTCAGATGACTTGGATTTTTTGGTGCACCAGCGGGGAGAATGTACGAACCCGATTTTAGAAAATGATCCAGTTCGCATCAAAAAAAGCACCTCAAGCAGAATGTGCTATAATACAAATAGCCCTTGATAATTTAATAAAAGTGTAATATAATAATATAAACAAGACCAGTATAGATTATCTAAATCAAAAAAATACTTACAAAGGAAAATATGAATAAAAAAGAATTTAAGAAGAATATGCAACGGGGGCTTGGCCGTTGTATCATTACTCTGCAATCGTCAAATAACATTGAAAAATATAAGGACATTGTTCTTTGGGGTTGCCTACATAATTTATCGTATGATACTCAATGCGAGGGTACACGTGCCGCTTATATTTACGAATTGACTACTTTTTTTGAAGATGATAATTATTTTTTGGTACCTACAATAGCAGCTTTTGAAAAACTACCTTGTCATTTTGATTGGCTTTTTTCTCATTTTTGCGAATTATTACGTAATTTTGCTGAAAATGGAAATAATGCTGCAAAAGAGGCATTGCAGAAAAAATATAATTACCTTTTATCTGTATTGTTAAGCAAACGAAGATTTAGTAGATATGATTTTGAAAGAGATAATTTTGAGCGAATTTGCTTAGCGATGTCTTCTATCAATGGAATCGATGGTCTTCTAAAAATCGCCGATGATATGGGACGTTTATTTAAAGAAAATCCACATTACAGCGGTGATGACTTCGATTGGTTTTGCTCCACAATGGACTATGGAATCGGAGAAAAAAAGCTAAAAACGATTCTGAAGCGTGAATCAAAAAAATCTGAAAATATTTGTTGCTTTTATGAAAATTACTTAAAATCGATTGAAGCGACTCAAAGTATTATTAGAAAACCTATTGAGGTTCCTAGTACCGATGAAATAAAAAACGAAGTAATATCATCTGGAAAATTATCTCCCTCTTCAAGAGTTCGTTTTTCAAGGCAAGCCGAAAACGAAGAAAAAATAAAGCTAGCCGAAGAAGCTATTGCGGAAACAAATCTTGATGTAAAAGCCGAATTGCTTTCCACTTTTGCATTTCGTGATGAAGATTTTCCACTTTCGCACAAAACAATTATTGAATATTCAAAATCATCTCACGCTAGGTTGAGCGAAGTAGCATTTGATGTGTTGACAAATTGCCAAAGTGATGTAGTTCGCGAATATGCTGTTGAGCTTTTGGTTAACGAAAAATACAAATCATATGCATTGAAAATGTTGCTTTGTAACTATACGCCAGATATTAAACAGCTTCTTCTATCAGAAATTTACAAGGTTAAAGTTGATTATAAAGATGAATTGGATTGGCATAGTATAGGCATGAAAATTCTCAACGTATGCGATCAAAATGTAAGGTTACCAAAAGAATTTTTTGTTTACATCTACAACACAACACTTTGCTCATGCTGCCGAGAATATACAATTAGAGCATTATCAAAACACCGTTGGTTGACACGCGATATTATTGAGGAGTGCCGATATGATAGTAATTACGATATTTCTCAATATGTAAACCGTTATTATCCGTCCGTCAAACAAACTTAAATATCTATAAACATAAAAAAATTGGGTGGGAGTTTAATTCCCACCCTTTTGTCTTATTATTTTACCGAGAAATTTGAACACCAAAATAATCCCTTGTAAAGAAAAAGCACGAACCCTGATTTCTCTGGGTTCGTACTATACTGTTTGGTGCGCGAGACGGGACTTGAACCCGTACGGATAACCACACGCCCCTCAAACGTGCGCGTCTGCCAGTTCCGCCACTCGCGCAGAACACCGATATTATAACAAACAATCTCCTGTTTGTCAAGGCCTTTTTTGCATTTTTTCAAAAAAACTCTACATTTTTTACGGGCACTGCCAATATGCGCACTGCCGATCCGCCATGCGGATCGGCAGTGCCTTACTTTTCGGTATTATTCTATATCTTCGTCGATATAGCGGCTGGCCTGTGTGGTAAACAGACGGTGATATTTGCCTTTTCTCTGCATCAGCTCGCGGTGATTGCCGCACTCGATGACCTCGCCGTTCTCCACGACCACGATCTGCTTGGCGACGGTGGCGCTGGACAGGCGGTGAGATACAAATACCGTCATGCGATCCTTGCCAAGACGGTCAAACTGCGAAAAGACCTCCTGCTCGGCCATCGGATCGAGCGATGCCGTCGGCTCGTCGAGGATCAGAATGTCCGAATCCTTATAAAAGGCACGCGCGATGGAAAGCTTTTGCCACTGTCCGATCGAAAGCTCGATGCCGTTTTCCTCAAAATAGCGCATAAGGGGCGTATCGTAGCCGTTTGGCAGACTTGGGATATAATCCGCCGCACTGCTCTCACGGGCGGCCGCAAGAATGGCCTCGTCGTCTGCCTTGCGGTGAACATCACCAAAGGCAATATTTTCCTTGACACTGACGGCGTATTTACCGAAGTCTTGGAAAATGATGCCAAAAAGGTCATAAAGCGCGCGCACGTCATACTCACGCAGATCATATCCGTCAAGAAGGATGCATCCCTCGGTGGGATCGTAAAGACGGGTAAGGAGCTTGACCAGCGTTGTTTTGCCCGCCCCGTTGAGACCGACAAGAACCGTCGTTTCTCCGCTGGCAAGACGCAAATTCACATGACGGAGCACAAGGCGATCTGTATCGGGGTAGGCAAAGCTGACATCCCGAAACTCAATAACATGCTTCCCTCTTTTCGGAATGCGCGGTGTGGCAAGCGTGGGCACGATGCGCTCCTTTTCCTGCATGAAGGCCATCACGTTGTCGATAAACAGGGTTCCCTCATAAACGGTCGCCGTCATGGACACAAAGGTGTTGACATAGGCTACGATGGAATTCAGTGCCCCCGTATACAGGGAATAATCGCCGATCGCGATCTCACCGCGAAAAACACCGTGTGCCACGTAGACAAACAGAAGCGCATTGACAAGCACCGTCACAAGGGCAATGCCGATATGCCAAAAGCCCTCATGGAGGATCAGACCGCGAATGCCCTTATAATAGCCGCGAAATACGGTCTTGTACTTATCAATAAAGGTATCCGAGAGATCCATGAGGCGGAGCTCCTTGGCCAGATCCTTATTGGTCACAACGCCGGCGTAATACTCCATTTGTCTGCGGTCCTTGGAGCGGTGACGCATATAGCGGAAGGTCTTACGGCGGTAGACGTAGTTGATAATGGCGGCAGGTAATGCCATTGTCAGAATAAAGAGCGGTGCCACGGGGTGCAGGGTGGACAGGATCACCACAAAGCTGACTGCACTGATGACCGCACTGACCACACTGAAGGTAGCGTTAAGAATCGACACAGGGCGGTTCCCTGCCTCGCGGTTGGCATTCTCCAGCTTCTCATAAAAGTCGGGACGGTCAAAGCTGGCGATGTCAACGTGACGCGCCTTCTCCAAAATCTTCATGCGGATATGGTTTGCCACCAGCTCACCGGCTATGCGCGTGGTCATCAGACTGACGCGCCCGATGATACGCGAGAAGAATTGCTGGACAAACAGGAGCGCAAGCCAGATCATGATAGGCGTAAAGTCCAGAACCTTGCCGATGATCGCACCGTGAAGGAGGTTTAAGAGCTCCGCCCCGATGTAAGCACCAAGGACGGGCAAAAATCCGTCCAGCACGCAAAAGAGTGCAAACAAAAGGAGTATGCTTTTCTTTGTCTCCCATACAAGGGAAAGAATATAGAACAGATGGGAAAAGAAGCTTTCGGCTACCCCACGCACAAGGCGGACGGTATCACGCAGATTTTTCGGCTTCTCAGCCCTCTTCGGCTCATGAAACGGCGGCGGCATTCCTCTCGGTCCCATGCGACCCCTCCTCTTTTTTACAAATACAAGTTATTTTATCATTTTTTCTGTATCTTTGTCAAGGATATATATGTAAACAAATGCCAAGGGCAACAGCCCTTGGCATTTGTTTATTCCAATATCAAAACCGAAAGAAGGGGCAAAAACATGGCAGAATGCAGTTGGCGACACGCATTTTGGTGATCCCCATGAGATTGCTTGCCACCATCATGACAAGAATAGAGCCAACGATCCTCATAGCCCCCGTAGCGGCGGGACTTAAAAAGGAACCGAGCCACAGAGCAAGAAACGCAAGCCCCCCCTGATAAACGAGAAGCGACAACGCAGAAGAGCACGGGCGCATTAGCAAAGCCCTGCGTAACGGTCTCTGTAATGCGTGACGATATTCCTTTTTTGAAAAAGCTGCCAAAGATACCTGCTAAAAGTACAACTGCCGCATTGATCAGCGGCCCTGTAAATGCCATAACATTACTACTTACGCATCTGCATGGATCTTGCTTTTTTGCCTTTTTTTGCAACGCCTTCTTTTTCTCCGGGTGACAAAACGCTCCTATCCCCGCGAAGAAGCGCGCTGACAAGCCGATCAAGCTGTGCTTCGTTCATGCCGAGATCAATACATTTGCGCGCATAACGGTTGGCCTCGCTTTTGTTTTTATCCAAGGCATAAGACAGAGCCAGCACCAGATAGGCCTCCGGCATGCGGTCATTCTTGGAAAGCGCAATTTTGGCTTCTCGCCGTGCATCCTCCGTCCTTCCCATGAGCACATAAAGATTGGCGAGGTTATTATGCTTGACCGCGTTTTCATCATCAAGGGCAAGGGCGGCCTTAAAGCATCCCTCTGCGCGGGCATAGTCCTCTTTTGATTGATACAAAACGCCAAGATTGGCGTGCGTCGCAGCAATGCTCGCATCCGCCTCAAGAGAGCGCAGATACAGCCTCTCCGCTTCCTCTGCTTTTCCGTCAAGTGTAGCACAGCGCGCGGCAAAGAAGGAAAGAATCGCTACCTCACGCGGCGTTTTTGCATGGGGCATCAGCTTATCCATACGGTCGCGAATGGCGTACGGCTTTTCTTCGGTAAAAAATCCAAAGAGTGCACAAATGAGCGCGCGGCGGTTCTTTTCATCCTCGGGGAACACATCTGCAAGATAGGCGGCATAGGTCTTTTCAATATGCTCCTGCATGGCACGGGAAGGGCGACGCGGTACAAAGGAACGGTAAACACAGTATCCGCAAACAACGACCATGATCCCAAAGAAAACGAGTGCCCCCTCGGAATCGGGAGTTGTAATCAATCCGCCCACCGTATAGAGGATAAGGATCGCCTCAAGCAGGATCAAAAGAATGCGGATGAGCCATTTTTGTTTCATATCCTTCTCCTTGTTGTACGAAAAAGGCTACTCCGCTTTTCCGCACAAGTGCTATGATACTCCATTGTAGCATATTTTGCAAAAAAATTCCACAAATTTCGCATCTTTACATACAAACATATCAAAAATCGGTTTGCCCGTGGGAAGCAGCTACATCGCCACTTGGTAAAATGTCGAGAATTGCAAAGGATGGCTCGCCTGATTGCGGCCTGCCAATGCTTCCCGGATTGAGAACAAGAAGTCCCTTCTCCGAAAGATAATGCTCCTCCGCGCGGTGGGTATGCCCGTAGAGGAGTACCTGTGCATTTGCCGCGCAGGCGTGCGCCTCGGCCACGCCGGTACCCCCTTTCACGCCGAAGAGATGCCCATGGCAAAGAAACACCCGTACACCGTATAGCGAAAACACATCCTCGTCCGGAGCATCAAAGCCTGCTGCCAAGAAATCCATGTTTCCGCGCACAGTGCGAAAGCGGTGCTTCGGAAATTGGCGCATAAGCGGCAAAATATCTGCAAGCCCGTCACCGAGAAAAATAACATCAAGGATGGGCGGGTGCTCCGCGATGACCTTTGCCATCCGCTCACCGTGTCCGTGAGAGTCGGAAAAAACAAGAAATTGCATCAGTTTCTCCTTTTGTAAGGATATTTTGAGGCGCATGGGTAACAAATACACACCCGTCTGCATATACTGATAACAGCAATATTCGGGAGGTGTTGTATGAAATTTGATCCACGTGCCATGGAGGCATTACTCGCACTGGATGACCGTGCTCTGTGGGAAAAGATCCGCAGTATTGCCGCCGCATCCGGCATTACACTGACCGCCACGGTACCGCCGCACGAGGACCTTGAGAAGCTACGTGCGATGATGCGCGGAAGCGGCCAAGGGAATGTCGGTGATGCGCTGGCCACCCTTTCCCGCTATCGTGCAAGGAGGGAAAATGAGTAAGGGAGAGGGGGGAATCCCACCGGAACTGTCCGGCATGCTCGGCTCCCTCCTCTCCAACCCTGCCGCGCTTTCTGCCATCAGCTCCCTGATGGCAAACAGCGGCATTTTGCAAGGC
>JAZOOW010000120.1:0-3782 GCA_045655145.1 Eubacteriales bacterium
CCCCAAAACACTTTTGCGGAATCTGTCGTTAATTAACAACAGACCCCGCAAATGCTTAAATTATATTTCTGCTCAGGATTCTTGGAACTTAGAATTGCAAAATCTTTCTTAAAAGTGTTGCACTTCTATTGACAATTCACTGCCTGCACGTTATAATAAATACAGTGACATTTATTTTTGCGGAGGCGTATATGCAAACCTACAACTCAACAAAGACCTACCATCAGGTTGTTCCGCAATCTGCGGACAACCCATTCGTCCATGAATACCGAACCCCCGATGCCGTTACATTCACCCCTTATACCGAAACTGAGGGGGATCGCTTTACTCCAAGCAATGCATCTCCGACCGTTGGGGGCTATCAATGGATCCTCGGCTTTCGCGTAGGGATCAACGAGCTTGCCCGTACCTTTGTGGCCCCCGAGGACGGTCTTGTATCGATTGATTTTCTTGACGGCATTTATTACTGGCTGGCCGACAAGGAGGCAAGCGGCTTTCAGTTTACACACAACGGGGAGGTTATATTCCCCGCCCCTGATACATATCCCGACGACTTTTATCCGCTGTCGACCGAAGAATATCCGCACGTTCCTAAAATCTACCGTGTTGTCAAGAAGGGAGATCGGCTTCGCTTTACGGTAAAGAGCCTTGTGCCCGACAACAAGGATGACGTCGTTTGTGTGCAAGAGATCAAATATCTCTACGGCGGCGCACTGACACACCGCATCACGCTCCACCCCGACGAACAGGCGGCCATCCCCTTTTATACCACCGAGGGGAATGTGCGCTTTATCAGCCGCGATCCCGAAACGGCTACCGTCCTTGCAGACGGGACCGTTTGCGCGCATGCCGAGGGCTCTGCCCTTATCCAGATCTATTTCAAAGACGGCAGTGAGGACTTTGTAGAGGTTTTGGTCGCCTCCGATCCTGCCTCTGCCGAAAATCCCTACTGTCTTTCGGTAGAGCGCTCCTCCGCCGCCCGCTCGCCTGCCGCAGGTCTTGGCGTATCCGAGGAGGATACTCTTCAGCTTTGCGCCCGTCTCGGAGCTGCGGTGACCAGCCACGGAGACCGTATCTGCAACGCCGTGCGTGAGGATCTGGTGGGGGATAGCGTCAAGCTCCTTGCAAACGGCGTCCTTTGCGATACGGTGAATGCGACCTTCCTTGATCATTATTGCGGAGGCCGCACACTAAAGCAATTGTCACTCATTATGCGCATTGAGGGTGACAAAAATTATCACGTGCGTCTTTCCTACAGCACGGTGGCAGAGCCTACCCGTTTCCGCTACCTGATCACCCTGCAAAACCAATTGCCGATCCCCACAGACCGCATGCCGATCTTGCGTCTGACAGCGACGGATACACCCATCACCGATATTTATACCATCCGCGCGGAATTTTTGCGCACGGACGGAGCAGGCATCACGCTTTGTGAGATCGACGCTGATCTTGCGGATGAGAGCGAGGACATCCTCGCCCTGCGCCGTGAGATGCGCCGCTCCTTCTGGCTTCCCGAGATCTTTGCAGACAACATGATGCTCCAGCGCGAAAAGCCCATCCGCATTTTTGGCTATTCCAAAACCGAGGGGGCCGCGGTCTCCGTCTCTCTGACCGATGCACAGGGGTGCACCGAAACGGTCTCCGCTACTGTAGAAAACGGAAAGTTTACCGCCATCCTCTCTCCGCGCAAGGCGACCACCGAGGGGCTGACACTCACGGTGTCCGCCTTCGGGAAGACGCAGACCTGCAAAAACATCTGGGTGGGCGACATTTGGATCGCTGCCGGTCAGTCCAACATGGGCATCAGCGCAGGCTGGATCAAGGGACAGGGCTACGCCGAGGAATACGCGGCGATGGAGGAACGCATTGATGAATCCCAGCCCATCCGTATGTTTACCATCCTGCCCCAAGCGGGTGACCGTCCTTGCCGCAATACCGTAGGCGGCCGCTGGCTGGAAAACACAAAAGAAAATGCTCTGCGCTGTACGGCGATTGGCTACTATTCCGTCCGTTTGATGCAGGAGAAGCTTGGCGTTCCCATGGCTGTTCTCAACAACTCACTTGCGGGAACGTGGGTACAATCCTGGGTGGACGAGGCCTTCTTTGACGGAAGTGAGCCAACAGACCGCCTGTACCTCAACTGGTACCGCCGTGAAAGACTTGCCCGCGAGGGCTGGTGCCGTCCGCTGGCTCCCTACCACGGCATGGCCGCCCCCCTGGCCGGCTTCTCCGTAAAGGGCGTTCTCTGGTATCAGGGCGCGAACAATGCAGGCCAGCATTGGAAGTTTGATAACTACCGCCGCCAGCTTGCCAAATTCATTGCCTTCTGGCGCCGTCTGTTCTGTGACGATGAGCTTCCCTTTGTCGTCATTCAGATGCTCTCCGTGCTTTGCTATACCGTTCCCAATCTGCCCAAGCTGACGGGCGGCATTGATAACCCCGCCGCCGTGACCGACCTTGCTATGCTTTATGCGGCGGCAAAGCCGAAGGTTCCCTCCGAGAACATGTACGGCTACGTTTCCATCCGCGAGGCACAGTCCTTTGTTGAGGCAAACGACAAAAACGTGCTGACCGTGGTGGCTTACGACCTCTCCGACAAGACACATGACGTGCATCCGCCGAACAAGCTGCCGCTTGCCGAGCGTTGCGGCGCGCAGATGCTTGGCTTCGCGTATGGCTGCGAGGGGCTTTGCCACAGCCCGACCTTCCGTTCCCTCTCCCGTACAGACAGCGGCCTGCATCTGACCTTCCATTACGCCGAGGGCGGTCTTACCGTGTCCGACGGAAAGCCGATCCGCCACTTTGAGGTGAGCGACGACGGTATTACCTTCCGCGATGCCGAGGCAGTGCTTGACGAGGGCGGCATCCTTATCAAGGATAAAACGGCAAAATACGTCCGCCACGCCTTTGAATCCTGCCCTACCGTCAATCTCTACAACTGCGAGGGGTATCCGCTGGAGCCCTTCCGCGCAGGCGTTGACGAGGGGCGCATTTGGGAGGGTGATTTTACTCCCCGTATCAGCGAATGATTGCTCTGCTCCTCTGCCGCATGGCAGAGGAGCAGTTTTCTTTTGCGGTAGCACATATTTTTGCCGTTCCCCATTGACAAAATTCGCCATTTGTGCTATACTGATGCAGTCATACAAGTATGAAAAGTATAACGGAGGTCATTATGCCGAAAAGCAAGCATGTACTGGGCATCCCCGACAGGCGTCATATCTTCGGCACGGTGAAGGTGGGAGAAAAGGGACAGATCGTCATTCCCAAGGAGGCACGTGATCTGTACGGCATTTCCCCCGGTGACACCCTACTCATTCTGGGCGATGACAGCTGCGGGATCATCATTACACCGCCCGAGCATGTCCGCGATGCCGCCAAGCGTATCTTTTCTAAAATCGACAGGGTAAATGAGGATGCAAGGAATGAAAGTTGAAAATATGTATCAGGAGCTGGGCATCTCCCACGAGGTATACGCCTTTGGCGAGAGCATTCTCGGCAAGCTGCAGGAGCGCTTTGATGAGATCGACAGCGTTTCCGAATACAACCAGCAAAAGGTGCTGGCCGCCATGCAAAAAAACCGCGTAAACGCGACCTGCTTTGCCGCCACAACGGGCTACGGCTACGACGATGTGGGACGCACGACGCTGGAGCGCGTATATGCAGACACCTTCCATACAGAGGCGGCACTTGTCCGTCCCCAGATCACCTGCGGAACGCACGCGCTCGCGGTGGCACTCTCTGCCAACCTTCTCCCCGGGGACGAGCTTCTTTCCCCCGTCGGC
>JAZOOW010000121.1:0-2918 GCA_045655145.1 Eubacteriales bacterium
GTAGTTGCCCTCGGGGGTGCGGCAGGCAAGGTCGCCCGTGTGGAGCCACCCGTCGGCATCGATGGCGGCGGCGGTGGCGACGGGCATCTTGTAGTAGCCCTTCATAATATTATAGCCGCGTGCCACAAACTCGCCCGTTACGTTGTCGGGAAGCTCCTCGCCCGTTTCGGGATCTACGATACGGCACTCGATCTCGGGAAGCGCACGGCCAACCGTGCTGACGCGTACCTCCAGCGGGTCGTCGGTCGAGCTCATCGTACAGCCGGGGGAAGCCTCGGTCTGTCCGTATACGATCGTGATCTCGCTCATGTGCATCTTGTCCACCACGTCACGCATGACCGAGATCGGGCAGGGAGAGCCTGCCATGATGCCTGTACGCATATAGGAGAAGTCGGTTTTCGGGAAATCGGGATGCTCAAGAAGCGCAATGAACATGGTCGGCACGCCGTGGAAGGCGGTTACGCGCTCGCTTTGAATGCAGGCAAGCGAGGATTTTGGCGAAAAATAGGGAATCGGATGCAGGGTAACGCCGTGCGTCATGGAGGCGGTCATCGACAGCACCATGCCAAAGCAATGGAACATGGGCACTTGGATCATCATGCGGTCAGCCGTGGAAAGATCCATGCGATCACCGATGCATTTTCCGTTGTTGACGATGTTGTAATGTGTCAGCATAACCCCTTTCGGGAAACCTGTGGTGCCGGAGGTGTATTGCATGTTGCATACGTCATGGACGCTGACGCCCGCGGCAATGCGGCGTACCTCCTCACGCGGTACACGGTGAGCAAGAGAGGTGGCCTCGGCAAAGTCCATGCAGCCCTCCTGACGGTAGCCGACCGTAATGACGTTGCGGAGGAAGGGCAAACGCTTTGCGTGCAGGGGTGCCTTGGGATCCTTGCCTGCCAGCTCAGGACACAGCTCGGCAATGATCTCGTCATAATGCGAGTCGCGGCTGCCGCGCTCCATGATCAGCGTGTGCGTGTCCGATTGCTTCAGAAGATACTCCGCCTCGTGGATCTTGTAGGCGGTATTTACGGTGACAAGAACAGCACCGATCTTCGTGGTCGCCCAGAAGGCAATGTACCATTCGGGTACGTTGGAGGCCCATACCGCCACGTGCGAGCCGGGCTTAACCCCCATCGCCAAGAGGGCGCGCGCAAACTCGTCCACATCGTCACGGAACTGGCTGTAGGTGCGCGTGTAATTCAGCGTGGTATATTTGAAGGCGTACTGATCGGGGAAAAGCTCCACCATCGTGTCAAGCACCTCGGAGAAGGTCTTTTCGATCAGGGCATCCTTTTTCCAGACATATTTTCCCGTTTTGGCGTTGTTCTGATAGAGAACGGGGCGCGCACGGGAGGGATCGTCAAAGCGCGACATATAGGTCGCAAAATGCGGCAGAATGATGTTCACGTCGTCAACGCCGCTGACCCATGCAGGGTCCCATTCCGCAGAGAGGAAGCCCGCATAATTTACAGAACGGAGCGCATCAATAAATTGGGCGAGCGGCAGGGTGCCTTCTCCCACAAGCGCAAAGCGACCGTCTGTATCGCAGTCCTTTACGTGAACGTGGCGCACGTACGCACCAAGATTGGTGATGGTGGCTTGCGCCGACTCGCCTTTTTCAACATAGGGATAGTAAAGATCCCAAAGTGCGGCGAGATGATCGTGAGCAAACTCGTTGAGCAGCTCGCGCAGATGCGCGGTGTCGGCATACAGGCCTACCGTTTCAACAAGGAGCGTTACATCGGCAGAGGCTGCCTCCGGCAGGGCGGCGGCGATAAAGGCACGCACGCTCTCGTCTGCTCCTTCACAGGCAGATGCCTTAATGCGGATATAAGCCGAGTGAAGCTTGCAGGCGGCGGTGAGAGCCATGGAGAGCTCCGCTAAATTTTTTTCATGATCGGCGGCGATCGCGATATCCCCCGTCAGGTCGATGCAGGGGATCTCCATGCGGTATTCTGCCGTCTTTTGATAGGCAAAGGGGAGATTCGGCGTAAATTTGCTTGCATCGTGGATCTCTACGCCGGAAAAGTGATATTCCTTGCCGAGATCAAGAAAATCGGTCAGAGAAAATCCGTTCCAGCGATTGGTGGAAAAGGAGAGCTTCATAGGATCATACCTCCGCTGCGCAGATCTTATTCAGCGCATTGATGTAAGCACGGATGCTGGAGCCAATGATGTCGGTGGAAAGACCTCTGCCCGAATAGAGCTTACCCTCGTGGCGGAGCTTGACAATGGCCTCACCCATCGCCTCGCGTCCTTCGGTGACAGAACGGATCTGGAAATCGTCAAGCTCGTAGTGGTGACCAACGACCTTTTCGATGGCAACAAAGGCGGCGTCGATCGGGCCCTTACCGAGGGATACCTTCTCAAAATCCTGTCCGCCCTTTTCAAGGCAGATGTGTGCGGTTGCAGACAAAAGGTTACCCGTAGAGATGGCGTAGCTTTTGAGCTTGTAAACAGGAACGCATTCCATGGCGCTGGTGGCAATGATGGCCTCCAGCTCCTTAGCGCTGATCTCCTTTTTGTCGCTGAGGCGCTTGAAGTTCTCATACACCTTGGCAACATCCTCATCGTTCAACTCGTAGCCGAGCCTCTTGATGTAAAGCGCAACCGTGCCGATCTCATCGTCGGCATGCAGCGTAAAGGGCTCAACCTCTGCGGAGAGGGTGGGGCCGGCCTTTTTGGCCGCACCCGCAACAGGGGAGAGGATACCCTCTACACGGCGGCAGGCATGCGCGAGGTTTGTGTGCGACAGTGCAGAGCCGACAGCAAGCGCATCGCCCTTGGCGCGCAGAACTGCCGCAAATTCCTCAAGAGAGGGGAACGCCTTGATTCCAACGGCGCACTTGATCTGCGTGGCACCGGCGCGGATAGCCGATACGGCAAGCGCAACACCAAGTCCGCTCTCGGCG
>JAZOOW010000122.1:0-8027 GCA_045655145.1 Eubacteriales bacterium
GGATCAATTTCCGCGTCTTTTGCCGCCACTCACCTTGAAAAGTCCACACTTTTCTGCACCTCGCGCCGCCAAAATCCGTCAAAAATTCCTTCGGCGAGGGGTGCGCGCAGTTTTCGGTGAGCAAATGCTTCGGATAGACAAGGGGAAAATGCGTAGCAATATGCGGATATTGCAAGAATTTTTACCGCAGGATAGACGAAATAGTTGCCGCAGAAAACCTCGTCGGTTCGAGCCCACTTAGGCTACGCGAGGTGGAGTACGTCAACGCAGACATTGTGCGCCTTGTGCTTGACGAGCCTGTAGGCAAGATCGCCGCAGGCGACGATCTTGAGGTGGTCTCCTGCGTGGCCGATCTCATCTTTGCACACAACACCATCGAGAACAACCGCGCGCGCGGCATGCTGATCGCGGCACGGGGACGCGTGCTGATCGAGGATTGCTATTTCCACGTGGGCGGTGCGTCGGTGCTCTTTGAATCGGACGGCCGCTATTGGTTTGAATCGGGCGGCACACAGGACGTGACCGTCCGCCGCTGTCGCTTTGACCGCTGTAAGCATGCGGGCTGGGGGGCGGCCATCATCGCCTGCCAGCCGCGCGAGCGCACCGAAGAGGGACACTACTACCACCAAAGCATCACGGTGGAGAACAACGAGTTTACCGATTCCTGCGGCATGCTGGCGCACCTTGATAACGTGGCCTCCGTCCGCTTTACGGGTAACCGCATCAGGGGCGGCTTGCCGCCCGCCGTCCACCTTTCGCACGTCGGCTCTGCCGTCCTGCAGGAGGGAGTGGCCGTCACCGAGGTGCCGTAAGCACTTGCCTCCACGCAGTGGCGTATTGCGCCACCCGTGTGTCGCGAAACACAAAAACGGGAAGAAAATGCAAAGCATTTTCTGCCCGTTTTTTCGTATAACGAAACTCTCCCCATGGTGGCGGGATTCAAAAGAGGCTATGCCGATGAGTGAACACTAATAAAATTAAGAGAAAAGGCGTTAATGCATCAAAGGCTCCCTCCGGGAGGGAGCTGTCAGCGAAGCTGACTGAGGGAGAGTGCGTTACTACGAGGCTAGGGTAACAGAAGCCAAACGAACCCGCCGCGGAGCCGGTGTTTTCGGCTCCTTTCGGCTTGTCGTCCTCGCTTGATGAATATAAAGCTTCGTCCTCCGCACCGAAGTCGCTCAAAAATACAAGGCTCGGCGGTCGGAGAATTTCGGAAGAGCAAATTTTTAGACGGAGCAAGGAAAAAGGCGCAGATCATATAGACATATGAACAAGCCTTTTGACGATGCTACGGCAAAAATTTGCCTTCCCAAATCGGGTTCGTTTGACTCCTGTTACCCTAATATAAACCCAAAGTTACGCAGGCTCCTTCCACCGCTATCGCGGTCCCCCTCCCTCTCGGAGGGAGGCTTTTACAGCAGCATCGATATACTCGCAGACACCACGAAAGTTTGTGTTAATTTGTCTGTTTGTAAAACGAATCATTTTCAAATCATATCCTTCGAGGATTTCGGTTCTGAATTCATCTTTTTGTCTGCCTTCTTCGGTATAATGCTGCGAACCATCAATTTCAATAATTAACTTTGCTCTGTGACAATAAAAATCTGCAATAAAATTGTCGATTGCTTTTTGTCGCTGAAATCTTACCTCGTATTTCGACAAAAAGTCATACCACAAATGATTTTCTTGCGGCGTTGCATTTTTGCGTAGATTTTTGGCAAGAGTAATATTCCTTTTGTTATAATCCAGCGACATATTTGCTCCTCAAAAATGTTCATTATAGTTATTATAACGCAAAATCGGCAGAAAGAAAAGTCCTTCTGCCGAAATTTGTAAACGTCCTTATGAGAACCCGCCTAACGCTTTGCGTTCTCTGCCGTTTTTCAATGCCGAAGGCAATTCATGCACCACAGGTGCAATTTATGGCGTCGCCAATTCATGCCCCCTTTTGGCAATTCATTGCCTTGTGTCCGAGGACACAACGCGTCACAGCGTGCTGATGTCCTCGCCTGCGAGGGCGGCAAGCCCCATGCGCAGGGCGCGCGCCGCCGTGGCGCGTTCCTCCGGCGTGCCGTCGGTCAGGCGGGGGAGAAGCGAGCGGTACAGCTCGCCGCGCACGGTCATATCGCGCTCCAGATCCTTGGTGTCAAAGGTGGGGGAGGTGCGGTCGCAAAGCTCGAGATAATAGAGCCCCAGCACAGAGCCGTCTGCCGTGGTAGGGGGCGTGAAATCGGGCGGGGTCGCTCCCGTAAAGGTCACGCGCAGGGCGGTATCCTCCGAAAAGCCGCGCTCGGACACCACGCTTTTGATGCGCCGTGCGACCTCCTTTTCCGAGGACACCCCCGTCAGATCCACCGTGACCGACTCATAGCGGCGATCGGCAAAGGGAACGCGCTCACGGCGGAGGGCGTAGCCGCCTTCCGTGCGGCGCGCCGTGATCAGCACGGCACCGCCGATGCCCGGCTCGTCAAAGCTCCGCCCCACGAGGCATCCGCAATAGGCGTAGAGAGGACGCACGCCCTCCTCCGACTCCGTGGGAACGTGCTTATGCCCCAGCGCGGCGTAATCCGCGCCGAAGGCGGCAAGATCCTCCCGCGTGATCGGGCAGTAGGTCGAAATGGGCGTGCCAAGATCGCCGTGGGCGCACAAAAGCTGTAAGCGGTCGGTTTCCTGTGCGCGCTTTCCGACAAGCGGACAGCTCTCCATCCGCTCCGAGGTGAACGCCCAGCCGTACACCACCGTATTCAGCTCCGGCAGGACAAAGGAGGACAGCTCCTCCGTAGAAAAGACACGCACGTTCTGGGGCAGGCGGCCGGAGGCATACAGGCTCTTTTCGGTATAAGGATCGTGATTGCCCGGCGCGATCACAAAAACCGTGTGCGGGCAGGCGGAAAGCTCCTCAATGAGGAGGTTGGCAGTACGGCTTGTCACGTATTCGCTGTCAAAGAGGTCGCCCGCCAAGAGAACAAGGTCGATCTCCTCCTCGCGCACGTAGGCACAAAGACGGGAAAAGGCCTCGCGCAGGGCGCGGCGGCTCTCCTCGCTGCGGCGCGGATCCAGCCTTGAAAAGGGGCTGTCCAGATGCAGATCCCCTGTGTGCAGGATCTTTATATTCTGTTTTTCGGACGAAAAGATCATGGTATCTCCTCCCCTGAAGGTATTTTCCTCTCCAGTATACCATTTTCGACGGATTTTTGCAAGAAGTTATGAAAATATCTTTTTTCCTCTCTTGATTCTGCCTTGATTTTATGTTATAATTTAGAAAAAAGAGAGAAAAATTTTCAAAAAACCCAATTTTTTGAAGCCGAGGTAAAAATTATGCTCGCTCTTGCCGTCCGCAACACCAAAAAGCTCGTCCGCCGCAAGGTGGAGGAGGAAAATATTCGCCTTGGCCGTCTGTTTACCAAGCGTGAGCAGGCTGCGCTCATGGCACGCATGGCCGAGGTCCCCGTGCGTGCGGATATGCGCGTGCTGGATCCCGGTGCCGGAACCGGCATTCTCTCTGCCGCCGCCATTGAGATGCTGGCAAAGCGCGGCGGTGTGGAGCGCATTCTCCTGACCGCCTATGAAACAGATGCCACCTTTTTGCCGATGCTGAAGGACAACCTGGAGCGCATCCGCAAAAAATGCTGGCATGACTATAAGGTCCGTGTGCTGGCCGACGTGCGTGAGGAGCATTACCTGCTTGCCCCCCGCGGGGAGGACGCCCCCCGCTATGACGTGGTGCTTGCCAATCCGCCCCGTGCGCTGATGCTGAAGGGCTCGCCCGAGCACCGCGCCTTCCGCCGCATTTGCAGCGGCGACACCGATCTTTGCTTTCTCTTTGCCGCACGCGCGGTCGAGGAGCTGGCCGAGGGGGGCGTGGCGGTGCTCCTGCTTCCCGTGGTTTTTGCCAGCAGCGCGTATCTTGAAAAGCTGCGCCGCTTCCTGCTTGAAAAAACCGCGCTGACAGGCATTCATCTCTTCCTCAAAAAGGCGGCCTTCGAGAACCTGCTTGACGAGGCACGCAAGAACATGATCCTCTCCCTCCGCCGTACTGCGGAGCGTCCCGAGCTTATCAAGATCACCACCTCCTACGGAGAGAGTGCCGAGATCGAGAACGTGATGCACGTGGATTACGCCACCGTGGTGCGCGAGGGCGGACAGAGTCTGCTCCTGCTCAAGAGCCCCGACGAGGCCAAGGTGCTTTCGCTTGTGGCGCGCTTCCCCGCGACGCTCTCCTCGCTTGGTCTGCGTATGCGCACGGGCCTGACGCTCGAATCCCGTTACAAGGAGCTTTTGCGGGACAAGCCCGAACCGGGCACGGTTCCGCTCATTCACCCCAACAGCATTCAGCTTGGGCAGATCGCCTTCCCCCATCCGGGTGTGAAGAATCAGTACATCATGGGGAGCGAGCCGTCCATTCTCCAGCGCAACCGCAACATGCTCTTTATCAAGCGCGTGCCTGCCAAGAGCGACAAAAAGGCCCTCTTCTGCGGTGCATACCTTGCCTCCCAGCTGCCGCGCGATCCGCGTATCTCCACACATAACAAGCTCAACTACATCGACTACGAGGACGGACGTGAGATGGACTTCAACATGGTCTTTGGCCTGTTTGTCGTGCTCAATTCCTCGCTTTACGGGAAGTATTATTCCATCGTGTCCAAGTCGAAGCAGATCAACGCGACCGAATTCGCCGCCCTGCCGCTCCCCTCGCAGGCGGCACTCCGCGCAATGGGGGCCAAGCTCTCTATGGCGCGCAACTTCAGCGAGCGCGTGTGTGACGATCTTCTCCTTGCACAGATGAAAAGCGGAAAAATCTGATCCGCGCATAAAAAATTGCAAATTCCTCTTGCAATTTGAAAAATCTGTGTTATAATAATTGTATGTTAAATCTCGGTTTGCGCTCTTTTCTGCGCACCTTGGTATAAAAGACCGAAAGAAAGGACATTCTCCTCTGGGAGATTCTCTATTATGGATGTATTTGTTTTGATCGTTGAAATTCTGCTGCTGGTTGCCGGCGTATTCCTGATCGGTGCCGTTTTGATGCAGCACGGCAAATCTCACGGCCTCTCCGGCGCGATCGCCGGCGGTGCGGAAACCTTTTTCGGCAAGGAAAAGAGCCGCGGATGGGACAAAAAGCTCGCCCGTATGACCACGGCAGTCGGCATTGCCTTTGTGGCAGTGGTTCTGCTTCTGTGGATCCTGGTTCCCGATATCAAGCAGTCTACCGCTTACTCGGGCAACAACTGGTCGCTCTCGCCCTACAACGCACTGGAAACGACCGAATATATCGACACCACCAGCAATTCTTAAGTGTCTATGAGATGTGAAGCCGACCGTTTCACATCTCTTTTTTTGCCTTTTTCAGGCGCATGCGCAAAACGGCGCACCCGTGTGTCCTGAAAAGCGGCGTTTGCTTGAAAAAGAGGGGCGGCGCATGCCGTCCGCGAGAAGTAGGAGAAGAAATGAAGAAGAAAAACAACATGAAGAAATTTCCCAAAAAGCCGCGCCCGTCCCACGGCGGGCATCCCGCGGATCACCGCAAGGAAAAGACGGCACGCGGCAAGGGGAAGGACGGCGTGGCACGCGGCGGTGCTTCCTGCAAGGAGGAGGCACGCAACGGCGGCGCATACGGAGAACGGAGCGCACGCGGCGGTGCTTTTTATAGGGACAAAGCGCGCCCCATACACAGCGGCGCACACGGCGGTCGCGGCCATACCGCTACCCGCTACGGCCATGCCCCCGCGCACTACGGCCAAGCCCCTGCCCCCCATGACCGCCGCGGACGCGCGCGGGAGGAGGAGGCGATCGGGCTCTTTCGCGGCACGGCGCGGGGCTTCGGCTTTCTCTCACCGAGGGAGGGAGAAGGGACGCTCCCGACCGAGGACGTGTTTATTCCCGCCCATGAAACGGGCGGCGCGCTGGACGGAGATACCGTGCGCGTCCGCTTTTCCTCCTATACCGAATGGGAGCGGGGAGAGGAGCGCGTCCGTACGCGCGGCCGCGTGACCGAGATCCTCTCTGCCCGTGATACGGCGGTGGGTACGCTCTTTGCCTCTGTATCCGGCTATGGGAGGCGGCGGCGCGTGCTTTGGTTCCTCCACCCCGACAATCCGCGCCTGCCCCCCGAGATCCCCGTGACCGACCACGGGGCGGGACGGGAGGGGGACAAGGCTGCGGTACGCCTCTTTCGCGGGAACTGCACCGTGCCCATTTCCAAGGAAAGCACCGACGTTCACAACACACGGGGGTGCTCTGACGGGGGAAGCGCAGGCAATCACGCCCTCAAAAGCGCGGGAGGGCGGCATTACGGGCGCGGCGCGCTGACGGCCGCCGTTTACGAGGTCTTTGGCGATGCCGAGGGGAGGGAGGCCAATTATGCGGCCATTCTTTCCGAGCTGGAGATCCCCACCGATTTCTCCGAGGAGGCTCTCTCCGAGGCCGAGGCACTGGCTTCGCGCCCCCTCTCACAGGAGGGGCGGGTGTCCCACAAGCGCGAGCTTGTTCTGACGATCGACGGCCCGCACGCCAAGGATCTTGACGATGCCATCTCGCTCCGCATGCTGGAGGGCGGCCGCTTTCTCCTTTCGGTGCATATTGCCGACGTGAGCGAATACGTGCGTCCGCACTCCGCGCTCGATCGCGCGGTCATGGAGCGCGGCACCAGCCTCTATTTTACCGACCGCGTGGTGCCAATGCTGCCGCCTGCCCTTTCAAACGACGCCTGCTCGCTCCATCCGGGGGAGGATAAGTACGCACTTTCGGCCATCCTGACGATCGACAAAAACGGGGACATTCTTGACACGCGCATCGAGCGGAGCATCATCCGCTCCCGTGTGCGCGGCGTGTACGGCGAGGTCAACGACCTTTTTGCAAGCCGAGAGGACTCTCCCTTCTTTCCGAAATACAAGGCGGTCTATCCCATGCTCCTGCGCATGCACCGCCTCTTTACAGTCCTTGAAAAAAAGAGCCGCGCGCGCGGCGCGCTCTCGCTTGACCGCCCCGAGGCCGCCATCTTCCTCCGTGAGGACGGGGAGGTCGACCGCATTGAGGTCAGCGAGCGCGGCGAGGCCGAGCGCATGATCGAGCAGTTTATGCTGGCGGCCAACGAGGGCGTTGCCACCCTTCTCCACGCACGCGGCATTCCCTGCGTCTACCGCGTGCACGACCGCCCCGCCGCCGACCGCCTTGCCGATTTTACGACCTTTGCACACAACCTGGGGCTGGATACCCGTCCTCTCGGGGGGGAGGATATCACCCCTGCCGCCTTTGCCGCGATTCTCGCGGAGGCAGAGGAGCGCGGCCTTGGGCGTGCGCTCTCCTATTCCGTCCTGCGCACCATGGCCAAGGCGGTATACAGCGCAGAGTGCCGTGGGCATTTTGGGCTGGGCATTGCCCGCTATTGCCACTTCACCTCCCCCATCCGTCGCCTGTCCGACCTCTATACCCACCGCATCATCAAGGCGGTGCTCCTGGACGGACAGCCGCCCACGCGCTATCGCGCTACGGCCGAACGGGGTGCGTCTGCCGCCTCTGCGTGCGAGCTGCGTGCGCTGGAGGCTGAGCGCGCCATCGAGTCGCTTTACAAGACGCTCTACCTTGCCCGTCGCATCGGCGAGGAGGCGGATGCCGTCATTTCCTCGGTCGGGCCGTTTGGAATTTTCTGCGAGCTTCCCGACACCTGCGAGGGACTCGTTCCCGCAGAGGATCTCGGCTCCGATGCCTTTTTTGAGGAGGACGCCCTCTCCCTCGTGGCGGAGGGCAGAGCCTTCTGCATTGGGGACGCGGTCCGCATCCGCATTGAGGAGGCCGACGTTCCCACGCGCCGCGTGCGCTTTTCGCTTGTCTGACCGAGGGGGAGCACCGAGCGGCGCACAGCAGCGTGGTTACTTTTGCGAAGTTTTTTCTCAACAATCCCTGCGTCATTTTGCCCATGCAAAATGCCCCCTTGCCTCTTACCTCTTACCTCTTACCTCTTACCTCTTACCTCAAAAACCCCCGTCCCGTGTGTCGTGAAAACGACACAAGTCGGATCGTAGCCATGT
>JAZOOW010000123.1:0-3773 GCA_045655145.1 Eubacteriales bacterium
AGGCAGTATCGGTCTGGTCACCGTTGGTGACGATCAGGCGATCATCGGTACGGCGCAGGGCGGCGTAGATGATAAGCGAGGGATCCTCGACACGGCTCGCGTCGTAAGGCTCGGTAAAGAGCACGCCGTCACGGAGAGCAAACACGCGGTTGCGGCTGTTCTCACTGCGTCCCATAATGAAATATGCAACGGCGGCGCACTTGCCGTCCTCGGTCTTCCCGATCACGATGCCGCGCCCCACGTAGGGGTTACCCGCAATGCGCTCGCCCATGGTTTTCTTTTCGTATACGTTCATTTCTTGCTCTCCTTTTTACCGGCAATTCCGGCAGATACTTTTTCTGCGGCGCGCGGCAGGAGCAACCATTCTGCCTCCTCCATCACGCGGCGTTGCAGGCTCTCGGGGGTGTCCCCCTCCTTGACCGAAACGGCCTTTTGTAAAATGATCTCGCCCCCGTCGGGGATCTCGTTGACAAAATGGACGGTAGCACCCGTCACCTTGACCCCGTAGGCGAGTGCCGCTTCATGCACGCGCAGGCCGTAAAAGCCCTTGCCGCAGAAGGAGGGGATGAGAGAAGGGTGCACGTTGATAATGCGCTTATCATGCCTTGCCGTAAAGGCAGGCGAGAGGATGCTCATAAAGCCTGCAAGCACGATCAGCTCAATGCCGTGCGCGGCAAGCGCGGCCTCAATGGCCGCCTCAAAGGCGTCCTGATCGGCCGCCTCACGGCGGGATACCACGGCGGTACTGACACCTGCCGCCTCCGCACGGCGGAGAGCATAGGCATCGTGGCTTGAGGAGAGGACCAGCACGATCTCTCCGCTACGGAGATCGCCTGTTTTCTGTGCATCAAGGAGGGCTTGCAGATTGGTACCGCCCCCCGATACGAATACGGCGATGCGAACCTTTTCGATCGGATGCTTCATGCTCTGCTCCTTATGCGAGGATCACGCCTGCATCGGACGCGCAGACCTCACCGAGGATATACGCATCCTCACCTGCCGCACGCAGGGCGGCAAGAGCGGCATCGGCATCCTCCTTGGCAACGGTCACACACATGCCGACACCCATGTTGAAGGTGTTATACATATCGCGCTCGGGAATGCCCCCTGTCTTTTGCAGGAGGTCGAAGATCGGAAGCACGCGCACAGCACTCTTTTCGATCTTGGCACTGAAGCCCTTGGGCAGGCTGCGCGGAATATTCTCATAGAAGCCGCCGCCCGTGATATGGGAGATGCCCTTGACGGTCACCTTATCAAGAAGGGCGAGGATGGGCTTCACGTAAATGCGGGTAGGCGTGAGGAGCGTTTCACCAACGGACTTTCCGCCAAGCTCGGCAACGGGGGTACGGATATCGCTCTTTTCCACGTCAAAGACGCGGCGCACGAGCGAGAAGCCGTTGGAATGCACACCGCTGGAGGGGAGCGCGATCATCACGTCGCCTGCCTTGATGGTCTTATTGTTGACGATCTTCTCACGGTCAACGATGCCCACAGCAAAGCCGGCAAGGTCATATTCATCTACGGGATAAAAGCCGGGCATTTCTGCCGTCTCACCGCCGATGAGCGCGGCACCCGACTGTACACAGCCCTCGGCAACGCCGGAAACGATGGCGGCGATCTTCTCGGGAATGTTCTTGCCGCAGGCGATATAGTCAAGGAAGAAAAGAGGCTTTGCTCCACAGCAGATGACATCATTGACACACATGGCCACGCAATCGATACCAACGGTATCATGCTTGTCCATAAGGAAGGCCATCTTCAGCTTGGTGCCAACGCCATCGGTGCCGCTGACAAGAACGGGGTGGCGGATCTCGCCAAGATCCAGGGAGAAAAGGCCGCCAAAGCCGCCGATATCGGACACAACGCCCGAGGTCATGGTGCGTGCGATGTGCTGCTTCATCAGCTCAACAGCACGGTAGCCTGCGGTGATATCCACACCGGCTGCGGCATAGCTATCGGATTTTGATGTCATGTTCATAGTTCAAGTCCTCTTTTCTATTATTCTTTGCCGTTCCAGCAATAGGTACAAAGCTTACAGGGTGAAAGGCCGATTGCCTTAACGACACCCTCAAGTGTTTGAAATTCAAGCGAGGAGAAATGGAATTTTTCCGCCATCGCACGGCGCAGATTCTTACCGCGTTCGGTGGCCCCATCGCTGTATTCCTCGATATGGGCAAGCCCCTCCTCACCCTCAAGCTCCACGATCACGCGGCGCGTCATCAGCTCCATCTCACTGTTCGTGCGAGAGAAATTGAGGTATTTGCAGGGATACATAATGGGCGGACAGGCCGACCGCATATGCACCTCACGCGCGCCGTGAGAGAAAAGGAAGTCCGCCGTCTCGCCGAGCTGCGTTCCGCGCACGATGGAATCATCCACGAGCAGCATGCGCTTGCCGTTGATCAGCTCATGCACGGGGATCTGCTTCATTCGTGCCACGCGGTTGCGCTCCTCCTGATGTCGGGGCGTAAAGCTGCGCGACCAGGTGGGCGTATATTTGATGTACGGACGGGCAAAGGGCTTATGGCTGGCATTGGCGTACCCGATGGCATGCGGCGTGCCCGAATCCGGAACACCACCCACATGATCGACCTCCGGCATGGCACCGTTCTTTTCATCGTTTTCTGCCATGATGCTGCCGTTGCGGTAGCGCATGGTTTCTACGTTGATCCCCTCATAGGCGGAGGTAGAGAAGCCGTAATAGCTCCAAAGGAAGGAGCAAATACGCATCTCCTCTCCGGGAGGCGTGAGCTGGGTGAGCGTATCTGCCGTGAGCAGGACTGCCTCTCCGGGACCAAGCTCTTTTTCTTTCGTATATCCAAGCTTTTCGTAAGCATAGGACTCAAAGGACACGCAATGCCCGTCCTCGCGCTTGCCAACCAGAACAGGCAAGCGTCCAAAGCGGTCACGCGCGGCGATCAGACTGCCGTCATCACGCATGATGAGAATGGACAGCGATCCCTCCACCACCGACTGCGCATAACGGATGCCCGAGGCAAAATCCGCACGGCTGTCGATGAGCGCGGCCACAAGCTCGGTAGAGTTGACACGGCCGCCCGACATGACGTCAAAATGCGAGCCGGTTGCCGAAAGGTGGCGCGAAACGAGCGTGTCTGCATTGGAAACGTACCCGATCACGGTGATGGCATAGGTTCCGAGATGCGAGGAGATGAGAAGCGGCTGGGGATCCTTGTCACTGATACAGCCGATCGCCGAGGTGCCGGACATCTCCTCAAACACATGCTCAAATTTTGTGCGGAAGGGCGACTTTTGAATATGGTGAATCTCTCTTTGCAGACCGAGCTTTGCATCATAAGCGGCCATACCGCCGTGGGTAGTGCCGAGATGAGAATGGTAGTCGGTCCCGAAGAAAACGTCTGCAATCGCATCACCCTCGCAGACTGCGCCAAAGAATCCTCCCATAAATTACCTCCGTTTTGGGAAAAGCACGGTCACACCGTGCGGGCTTGCGGTGTACGTATATTTGCCGATCAGTCGGCAAAGCGCGCCGCTACGGCGGCATCCTTTTCAAGCACAAGGGCACTTCCCTTCTCGCGTGCATCGTCAAGCTTGGCGGCAAGAGAGGCATCCTCGATTGCCAGCATCTGAATGGCAAGGATGGCAGCATTAGCCGCGCCGCCCACCGCTACGGTCGCCACAGGAATGCCGCTTGGCATCTGTACGGTGGAAAGGAGCGCATCCAGCCCGCCGAGACCGCCCGAGGACACGGGGATCCCGATCACGGGGAGCGTGGTGCCTGCGGCAAGCGCACC
>JAZOOW010000124.1:0-2571 GCA_045655145.1 Eubacteriales bacterium
CTCTCTTGTAAAAATATCTCCATTATACGCCACGGGTGCGCGGCTTTCTGCCACGCAAAAGGCAAATGCCTCCATGCGCGGTGTGCCGCGGTACATATCGCTCCGCAGGCGCGGATGTACAAGAAGCTCTGCGATGGGATAGCGGTTAAATACCTCGAGGAGGGCAGGAAGAAAGGCCTCACTGTCATAGCCGACCCGTGTCTTGACCGAAACACGAAGATCAGGGGCTACCTCCGCAAGACCTGTAAAGATGGCATCGAAGAAGCTGTCAAGCACATCGGGATCACGGAGTGCCCCTGCGCCCTTCCCCTTGGCGGTCACCGTCCCCGACGGACATCCGATATTGAGATTGATCTCTCTGCAGCCGCGCGCGGCAAGCTGTGCCGCCGATGCAAGAAAATCCGACGGATTTTTTGTCAGAAGCTGAAAGACCGTTTTCTCCCCTGTCTGCTCGGCAGCGGTCACCTCGCGAAGCTGTTTTTCGGAAAGGCCGATGGACGAGGGCGAGAAAAAGGGGGCGTAATAATCATCCGCACCGCCGAAGACGGCGGCGTGTGCGCGACGAAAGACCTGTCCCGTAAGCCCCTCAAGCGGCGCAAAGGAAAGCCTCATTCTGTATCCTCCGTGCTATTCTCTGCCCGTTCGTTACCTGCATTGAGCAAGGAGGCCAGCTTTTCTGCACGGCGTGCATGCTTGGCGGCACGGCCGGGATGTAGAATCGGTCGTTCCTCTTTCTTCTCCACGATAAAGAAATAGGGAGCGGTGGGAGAATTCAGTATCTGAAAACGCGAGGCGCAATAGGCATAGCGGTTAAGGGAGGCAAAATAATCGGCAAGCATCTCTCCCTCAAGACGCCCCTCCTCATGCCCGGGGTATACGGCCACGAGAAGAATGCCGTCGGGTGCGAGAAGTGCCAGCGCCGCCTCTACGGCGGCCATGGTCGTTTCCCGCCTGGTCGTCACGACACTGCCGCTCCCCGGCAGATATCCGAGATTGAACATTCCTGCCTTGATGGGCTCGCTGATAAACTCCAAGGCGCGGTGATGCGAGGCACAGATCAACGTGTAATTTTCGGGAGCGCCGCTTGCAAGGAGATGCGCGCGCGTCGCAGTCAGCGCGCTCTCCTGCACGTCAAAGGCATAAACGCGCCCCGCTTCCCCTACCGTTTCGGAAAGAAAAAGCGTATCGTTCCCGTTACCCATGGTGAAATCGGCGGCAACGTCCCCCACACCGAGGTGGGCAAGAATAAATTGCTTCTGCAGAGCAAGCAGGTCGACCATTTTTTGCTCCTTTTTTCAAAAAGTAGGCACCCGTATGTCGCGAAGCTTATTCTCCCTTCTCTTTGAGAGAGAGGCGTGCTTCCACATAGGCGGTGTAATTTGTTTTATAAATGACGTAGCCCGGCTTGGCACCGGCAGGCTTTTTTACATAGCGCACGCGCGTGTAATCCACAGCCACGCCACTCCCCTTGGCGCCTGAATAATAGGCCGCGATCTCGGCCGCCTCGGTATAATCCTCCGCGGGAGGCTCTTCCCCTGCCGCGAGCATGATGACATGTGAGCCTGCCACCCCCTTGGCATGAAACCAAATATCGTCCTTATCGGCACGCGAGAAGGTGAGCTGATCGTTTTGGAGATTATTGCGGCCGCAAAGCAAGCGGTACCCGTTGCGTGTAACAAACTCACGGGGGCGGAGCTTGATGCTTTTGGGAGGCGTGTAATTCTTCATGCGTGAGGCATAGCCCGTGCGGTACAGCTCGTCGCGCAGCTCGGTAAGATCAGCCTCACTTTCCGCACGGTCAAGAAAGCCGCGCACCCCCTCGATATAGAGAAGCTCTGCCTCTCCTTGCGCGATCTGCTCGGTGAGGATACGGGTGGCCGTCTTTGCCTTGTTGTAAAGCTTATACAGACGTTGCGCATTGGCCGAGGGCGAGAGCCGCCCATCCAGTCTGACAAGCACGTCCTTCCCCTCTCCGTCGCTGTAATCGGTAGCGATGAACTCGGTCATGCCGCGCGAAAGGCGATAGATGTTGGCCACGATCAGATCGGCCATGCGGCGGTGCTCCTCCGCACGGGCGCAATCCTCAAGCTCCTCACGCTGGAGAGCCAGCTTGCGCGAAAGACGCCCCTCTGCATTGGTGAGAATGTGCAAAAGATCGGCCGCCCTTTGCCGAATGCGGGCAGTGCGGTCGCGCTCTCCGAAGTAGGCATCAAGGAGAGCGGCAAAGCTCTCCATTCCACGCGCCTCGGCAGAGGCACCGCGATAGGCTGTGGGACGGTAGGTGTAATCAAGGGGCTCGCCGACATCTCCCAGCACAAGCGTGGGACAAAATTCCTCCGCACGAACGGCCGAGAACCAATCGAGGAATGCGCTCAAAAGCGCGTGACCTGTCACTTCGGATACGGTGACATCCGTTTTCCCCGATGCGATATAGACGATCTCGGCGGCTGTCTGCGTCGCGATGCCGAGATAGGTTGCCGTGAGATAGGATGCGGCGTTTTTCTCGGGCGCGGCGGCAGAAAGACGGGAAAGAAAGCCCTCTTCGGTTTCGGAAAGGGGGTTGACCTTGTC
>JAZOOW010000125.1:0-2192 GCA_045655145.1 Eubacteriales bacterium
TGGAGGGCTGATTTCAAAAAATCCAATCTTTTTTCCACAAAAATTTAAAAAACTCTTGACAAACCGCCCCGTTTGTGTATATAATAGGGATTGTCATTGTGTAAAAGCGTAAAAAGGCTGAAAAGCAACACGCTTCCGATAAAGATTCAAGGAGGTGCAGAAAATGCTCAGAACATACCAACCCAAGAAGCGTCAGAGAAAGAAGGAGCATGGCTTCAGAAAGAGAATGAAGACTGCAGACGGCAGAAACGTTCTTAAGAGAAGACGCGCAAAAGGCAGAAAGAGACTGACCTATTGATAGAGCCTTACGGCTCATACCCAAAACCGTCGATGACCGAGACAGAGCTCCGACTCACTGTGTGAGCGCTCCTTTGGCATCGCGGTTTTTTTCTACGGTTCCCTATCCCCTAACAAACCAAAAACTACGGAACGGTTGTTATACAATGAAACATTCAGCAATCAAAGAAAACCATCTTTATAATAAGGTATTTCGCCGCGGCGACCGATTTGTCGGCAAGCTTGTCACCATACACGTCCTCACCGATTACGCCGCAAAGAGACGAATGCTTGCCCATCCGCTTAAAAAATGGACAAACCGCATCGGGCTTTCGGTCTCCAAAAAGTTGGGCGGTGCCGTCGAACGCAACCGCGCCAAGCGGATCATCCGCGCCGCGCTTCGTCGCGTAGAAGACGAAACGCCCCTGAAGACAGGCAAGCTGATCGTCATCGGCGCACGTAACGACATCGTCGGCAAGACCAGCAACGACGTCTATCGAGAGCTGTCTTTGGCATTCCGCAAGCTGGATATGGTGCAGAAATGAAATACCTGTGTATATGGCTTATACGCTTTTATCAAAAGGTGCTATCCCCCCTCAAGAGAAACCCGACGTGTAGGTTCACCCCTACCTGTTCCGCCTATGCCATTGAGGCATTTCAGAAACGTGGCTTTTTTGTGGGCTTCGGTCTTACGGTGTGGCGCATCCTGCGCTGTAACCCCTTCTCCGTCGGCGGTTACGACCCCGTTCCCGAACGAAGACCCCGTAAGGGTAAAGGAGAGGATAACAATCCCCACAAGGACGAAAAATAATAAGAGAGGAATCATGCCGTCATCCATCGGACGGTAACGTAAAACCATGGATTTTATTTACAATGCCATTGGTCAATTTCTCGGTTGGCTGGATTCCTGGACAGGAAACTACGTTTTGGCGCTTTTCATCTTCGCCATCATCGTAGAGCTTCTGATGCTCCCCTTCGGTATCCGCCAGCAGCAGAATTCCATTAAGCAGGCGAAGCTTCGCCCCAAGGAAATGGCGATTCGCAAAAAGTATGCGGGTCGAAACGATCAGCCTACGCAACAGAAAATGGCGCAGGAGATCCAGGAAATGTATCAGAAGGAAGGCTATAACCCTATGGGCGGTTGCCTGCCCCTCTTGATCCAGTTCCCCATCATTATCATTCTTTATAACGTAGTAATCAATCCCCTTCGCTATATTATGGGCATGAGCAAGGACGGTGTTTCCGCTCTGGTGGAGTTTGCAGGTGCCGCCGCTGACAAGGGCGGTCTCGGCATGACAGTCAACAGACAGAACACCATCGGTCTTATCCACTTTATCGAAGAAAAGGGCGTTTCTGCCGTAGAAGGAATCAAGACCTTCTTTGCAGGCTCCGAAACGGTCAACGGCGAAGAGGTATTCGCAGAGCTGGAAGCTGCATTCGCAGGTCACGTTCCCAACTTTAATCTGTTTGGTCTGAACCTCGGCGAGACTCCCAGCCTTGACAAATTCGGCTGGCTTTGGCTCATCCCCGTTCTCACCTTTGTGATCTACTTCTTCAGCATGAAGCTGACTCGCAGATTCACCTATCAGCCCACCACCGCAAACGATCCTCAGGTTGGTTGCTCCAACAAGGTTATGGACTTTTCTATGCCCCTGATGAGCGTTTGGATCTCCTTCGTGGTACCCGCCGCCATCGGCGTGTACTGGATCTTCAAGAGTGTCCTTTCCACCCTCAAGCAGTTCATCATGAGCCGCGTTATGCCCATTCCCACCTTCACCGAGGAGGACTACAAGGCGGCAGAAAAGGAAATGAAGAGCAAATCCAAGGGACAACCCACCCGTAATTATACCCCAAGCGGCGAAAAGCCCCGTTCCCTGCACTACATCGACGCAGAGGACGACGAGATACCCGCCCCC
>JAZOOW010000126.1:0-6478 GCA_045655145.1 Eubacteriales bacterium
GCCATTGCCAGAACGATATCAGACTTCTCGGCAAGGGGTGAGGTAAGATTCTCGGTCACGCCGATGACGGTCACACCCTTACCGCGGCAGATATCCGCGATAGGGAGAAGCTCGTCGGTCTTGCCGCCGCGGGAAACGAGCAGAATGACATCCCCCTCCTGCAAAAATCCAAGCGCACCGTGTACTGCCTCTGCGGGGGAGATAAAGCGTGCAGGACGCTCGACACAGCACATAAGATGTGCAAAATGCTGGCAGGCGATGCCGGAGTGTCCGCAGCCTGCGGCACCGATACGGGTAGCGGTTGAAAGCACCTCAACCGCGCGGGCAAACTCAGCGGGGTCAATTGCCTCGGCGGTTTTGAGAAGCGACTCGCTCTCAATCTTGAACGCCTCCATGGCTCGTGTCATGATTTCTTCCTTCATAGTCCGTGCACCTCATTCCATGTCTTGCGGAGAGCGTAGAGCATCTCCTCGGCGGCGGCCTCCGGATCGGAGGCCTTGATGATACCGCTGGTACAGCCGGTTGCCTGTGCACCGGCGCGGATCACGTTGGCTACATCGTCGGGACCGGAAATGCCGGCACCCTGCAGCACCATAATATCGGGATTGATCTTACGTACAGCCTCAATGGTATCCTTTACATAGCCCATATCGCTGGCAACACCCGTACCGATCAGCTCGGTCGGCTCGGCCACGATCAGGTTCGGTCCCATTTTGGCAATGGCGGCAACCTCGTCCACGCTGTCAGCGCACACGATGGTAGCAAGCCCTACCTCGTCGGCACGAGCGATGGTCGCGCGGATCTCATCCAGCGTGAGTTTCTTCTCTGCGTGATTCAGCATAACGCCTACGGCACCTGCCTCCTTGAGCGATTCCGCAAGAACAGAGCCAAGGCCGCGGCCGGGCACGAGAGAATCCATATGCTGGGCGTAGATGTGCAGATGCTCCGTGTTCTCTGCGAGCAGACGGATGTCGGCATACTGGGGCGTCATGATAATGTCAAGATCGTACTTGTAGGCGATCTTGTCCACCGTTTTCGCCAGCTTCAGCATGCGCTCTCCCCACATGATGCATTTGGGGCCGATCTCAAAGAACGGGGCACGAATTTTGTAAGGGCTGTACATGTTATATCTCCTTTTTGTTAAATTGATCGTCAAGCTGTGTGAAGCGACGGTAAGCCGCCTCATAATCCGCTCCGCTCGGAGCATAGGTGGTTTTGAGCGTTACGGTACTCTTTACCGCCTCCTCAATGGTCGCGTAGCGGCCTGCTCCCACCATGGCGAGGATCGCCGTACCGAGGCAAGCGGTCTCCGACTCACTCACGGTAGCAAGGGTCTGCCCCGTGACGTCTGCCTTCATGCCTGCCCAAAGCGGACTGGATGCGGCACCGCCCGTGATACGGATGCTGCTGTTCTCCTCCACACCTACGTACTCCAGATTGCGGCGGAGCATGAAGGAAACCGCCTCCATGATCGCACGGGCAAAATGCGCCTTGGTATGTGAGAGGGTGATGCCCGTAAAGCTGGCCGTGGCGTTCGGGTTATAGTGCGGAATGGTAGAGCCGCAGAAGTACGGAAGCATGCTCATGCCGTCACATCCGGGGGGTACGGTGGCGGCGAGCCGGTCAAGCTCGGCAAAGGACATATCGGCGGCAAACTGTGCGCGGAACCATTTAAGTGCCATGCCTGCCGTAGCCGACCACAGGATCATGCAGTATTTTCCCTCAATGGCGTGCAGATGACAGGGCACGATACTGGTCGGATCAAAGGGGGGCGGCGTGTCCTTCATGACACAGATGGCCATGATGGTACCCGTCATCTCGCTGATGGTGCTCTCGTCGGTCACGCCGACACCGATGGTGCCTGCGATCTGATCGAGCGCGCCTGCGATGACGGCAATACCCTCGTATTCACCGACCTTGGCAGCACTTTTAACAACGGTGGGAAGAACCTCTTTCCCGATGCCGATGAAGTCCAGCATCTCATCCCACCATCCGCCGTTATGGATATCATAATAAATGGTAGAGGATTGCATGGTCGGCTCGGTGACAAAATTCCCCGTCAGACGGTAGAGGATCCAGTCCTCCAGCAAAAAGACCTTTTTGATCTTACCGAACACCTCGGGGCGGTTCTCACGCACCCAGATGAGCTTGGAGGCAGGCCACGTAGCGGTGATCTCGGGCTGACCCGTTACCTCATACACGCGGCGCGTGCCAAAGCGCGTCTGGGTCTTATCCGCCTCCGCGGTGGCACGGTTGTCAAGCCACACGATCGCAGGCATGAGCGGCCTGCCCTCCTCGTCGGTGAGGATCATGGTTTCCCCCTGCGTGTCTACGGACAGTGCGGTGATCTCACCGCACTCCGCGCGCAGCTCTGCGATCACACGGCGGCACATCTCCACGTACCGCTCCGGATCGAATTCTATGTATCCTCTCTCAGCATCGGTATCCAGCGTATAATCCACGGAACGCAGACCGTGCCGCTTGCCTGCCGCATCAAAAACGGCGGCCTTGAGCGAGGTGGTGCCGATATCAATTCCCAAATACAGCCCCATGCTGATACACCCTTTCTTTTTTCTTGCGATTTGGTTTTGAATGGGTTTTTATTTCTGTCTATTATCCTACCACATTTCCCGTGTTTTGTCAATGCCTTTCGGCGAGTTTTCTATCCAAAAATTCCTTAAAATATCCGCGCGCCAGCTCGCTCAAAAGCTCACCCGCGTGTGCCATGGAATAAGCGGCATCGGGAGCGAGGTCGGCCTCCTGCAAATGCTCTTCAAGCTCCACCGTTTCGAGCACGGCGCGAATGCCCGAGGTGATCTCCACGCGGCAAAGGGCGATCAGGGGCGAAGCAAGCCCGCCCGCACCGCATCCGGGCACGGAGGCAACCTCCCGTCCGCAAAGCGAGCGAAGGAGGGTGGCGTAATGGCACATTCCCTTTTCCATATGGGCAAGCGAGGCATCGTCTGCCCCCTTTTGTTTTCCGTAAACGTAGGTCGCACCATCCTCACCCACAAGCGGATTGCACACATCGGTGGCCAAAGTAAAGAGTGTATCCGAAAGACGCGGATCAAGCCCGTTCGTATCTATGGCCGCGATGCGGTCAAGGGTACCGCCGCTCTTGCCATCTCGATCACGGCGGTGCCGTTTTTGATGCCGAGATCCGCCAAAACAGGTGTCCCGTCAGGCCCCGTTACCGTCAGGGAGCGGCTGTCCTTTTTCTCAACAAGCACCTCAAGCGTTCCCTCGCCACCGTCCGCAATGGGGCAGGTGACTACCGTCAGATCCGCCGTCCCCTCTGCCGCCTCGTAAAGACCTTTTCCGATGGCCGCTGCGGCATCTTTTGCGGAGATGCTCCCCTTGAAGGAATCGGGAGCGACTACGACCTTAATGCTCTGTTTCATAAACCGTTATTCCCATTTCTCTCATTAATGCGATCTCCTCGCTGTTTTTTGCGCGGTTTGTGACCAAGGCATCCATGTCCGAAAGTGCGGCGACACGGGAAAACGTATTTTCCCGAGCTTCGAGCTGTCGGCCACCACGATCACCTGATCGGCCGAGGAGATCATCTTGCGGCTGATCTCGGATACGCGTACGCGCCCCCTCTCGCAGATCATTTCTCTGATTTCGGCTCTGCGCCTCTCTGTACCGATGCTCATAGGCCTCCTCCGTTTCCCTCATTTGTTATTTTTATTTTACCATACGTGCGCGAAAAAACCAACTCCATTTTCCCCATTTTCTTTTGGATTTCTTGCGAAAAGACTTCGAAAAGTTCCGAAAAGATATTGACAACACCGCTGCAAAATGGTACAATAAGGCAGTAATATTACATATTTGCCCGGGAGGCTTATTACAAACGCCTTGCAGATCGGTTTCAGCCGATACCGAGGGGTATAGCCTCACTCCCCTGCTACTGGCTACGAGGGCTACTTCCCCATGCAGGAGGCGCATGACGAGGACGGCTACGAGGCAAGAAGCTCCCGCTTCAAGGCCGCTATTGCCGAGCAGATCATGGCCGAGGGCAAACAGCTTTTGAAAGAGATAGGTGAACAGATATGATCGCTATTAAAAATGCTACACTTGTCATGCGCGACCACTTCATCCCCGATGCCGTTATCATGGTAGACAAGGGGCTGATCGTTGACTTTGGCGAAATGCGCAAGACAACCATCCCCGAGGGCTGCGAGCTCGTAGACGCCGAGGGGCTCTATATCGGTCCCGGATTTGTAGATATCCACACGCACTCGGACGGCAAGGTGTTCTTCCAGGATGATCCCAAAACCGCAAGCCAGCATCATCTCCGGCACGGCACGACCACCCTGCTTCCCGCACTGTATTTCAGCATGAATACGGACGAATATGTCGAGGCTATCGAAAAGCTCCGCAATGCCATGAAGGATCCCGCCTGTGCCAACATCGGTGGGCTTTACATGGAAGGTCCTTACCTCAACCCCAAGTTCGGCTGTGATAAAGAATCCAACCCCTGGCAGGGTGCCGTCAACGCCGCCAAGCACGGGCCTATCATCGAAGCGGCCTATGACCTTGCGCGCGTATGGGCTCTGGCTCCCGAGCGCGAGAATATCATGGGCTTCGTTCACGATGTCAAGATGAAAAACCCCGCCGCCGTCTTTGCCGTTGCACACAGTGAGGCATCTCCCGGGCAGATCGAGGCCATCATGCCTTACGGCCTGCGTATTGGCACGCACCACACCAACGCCACGGGCGACCGCCCCATGTATCCCGAATGCCGCGGTGTCTGCGTAGATGAAACCGTCAATTACAACCGCGAGATCTACGCCGAACTGATCTGTGACAGCCGCGGTATTCACGTAGATCCTTATATGCTCCGCCTTGTGCGCCGCATCAAGGGTGATGACCGCATCATTCTGATCTCGGATGCTTATGCCGCTGACGGACCTGTTCCTTCCGGATACGATGATGTGGACGATATCAACTTCGACCACGCAGGGGAGATCGCAGGCTCCAAGATGACGCTGGACATCTCCTGCCGCAACATGATCAAGCACACGGGTGCTTCGCTCGTTGACGTGTTCAAATTTGCCTCCTACAACCCCTCTCGTGCCGTCGGCTTCCTTGACCGCGGTGAGATCGCCGTAGGACAGCGTGCAGACCTCGTTCTGGTAGACCATAAAATGAAGGTTTCCCGTGTTATGCTGAAGGGTGAGTGGCAGGTATGAAGGAATACACGATCAAAAGAATAAACGGCGTTCCCGATTGGTCGCAGATAGACACGCTGGCGATCGATATCCCCTATCTTGACTCTCCCGATTTCTACGCCTCATGGGCGCAGATCGCTTACGGAGAGGATGCATTGCACGTCCATCTCTTCTGCAAGGAGCCCGAAACGCGCGCGGTGGAAAACGGCCCTCTCGGTTCCCCCTGCAAGGACTGCTGCCTTGAATTCTTTTTCTCCCCGATGGAGGGCGATTCTCGCTACTTCAACATTGAGCTTAATCGCAACGGTTGTATGTACCTCGGACTTGCCTCAAATATTCAAACCCTCGTGCGCCTGATCCCCGCGAAGGACGACAATCTACTCCACCCCGTTTTCCGCGATCTTGCGGACGGCTGGGAGGTGTTTTACACCCTTCCCTATGAGTTTGTGCGCCGTTTCTTCCCCGATTTTACGGTGTATGCAGGCAAGAAGATCCGCGCAAACTGCTTCAAGTGCGCCGATCTGACCGAGCCGCCGCACTATTTCTCCTGGAGCCCCATCACAGGAGAAAAATTCACCTACCACAAGCCCGAATGCTTTGGTAGTATGATCTTTTCAGAGTAATTAAAAATTTTTAGATAAGGAGATACGAAACATGAAAGACTTTATCGTCGATCCCGCAACTAAGTTCCGCTTTGATCCTGCTGAATTCGTTCCGTTCAAGGACCGTGAGGTTTGCGAGCGCGTTCGCAAGATGAGCGGCAAGGATCTCGAGCAGCGCGAGCCCTGGTGGCACCCGGAATTTGAAGTAAAGGTCATGATGAACCCGCATCCCGTGCTGATCGCAACGCTGTTTGAGCGTCTGCGTGCAGCATCCGAGGCAGGCAAGACCTTTACCATGATCCTCGGCAACCCCGAGCCGGACACCTACATTCCTCTTGCACAGCTGATCAACTACTTCAAGGTAGACTGCTCCAAGGTCCACCTCTTTGCAGAGGACGAGTGGGCTGATCAGGATGGCAACATTGCCCCCATCACCTATGAGGCAGGCTTTGCCCATTCCATGATCAAGTATCTGTACTACCAGATCGACCCCAAGCTCCGCATGCCCATGGAAAACGTTCACTTCCCCACCAATGAGAACATCAAGGATTACTCCAAGATCATCAACGACATTTCCGAGGGCGGCGCTGACATTGCTTCCACCTCTCCCGGATGGGCAGGCCACATGGCATTTGTTGATCCGATCCCTGAGTTCATCGGCTCCGGTGACATTGAGGAGTGGCTCAACCAGCCTGCACAGAT
>JAZOOW010000127.1:0-6160 GCA_045655145.1 Eubacteriales bacterium
CCGACCCGCTGGAGGTGCGCGTGGCCACCGTGGGCAGCGCCTTCCCGGAGATCGAGTGCAAGATCGTGGACCCGGAGACCGGCGAGGACTGCCCCGACGAGGTGATCGGCGAATTCGTGGCCCGGGGCTACAACATCATGAAGGGCTACTACAAGATGCCCAAGGCCACAGCTTCCGCCATAGACAAGGACGGCTGGCTGCACACCGGCGACCTGGCCTGCCGCACCCCCGAGGGCAACTACCGCATCACGGGACGCCTCAAGGATATGATCATCCGCGGCGGTGAGAACATTTACCCGAAGGAGATCGAGGAGTTTATCTACACGCACCCGAAGGTGAAGGATGTACAGGTCATCGGCGTTCCCGACGAGCAGTACGGCGAGGAGATCATGGCCGCCGTCATCCTCAAGGACGGCGAGAGCATGACCGAGGAGGAGCTGAAGGCCTATATTCTCGCGCACATGGCCAAGCACAAGGTGCCGCGCTACGTGGACTTTGTAGCTGCCTTCCCCATGAATGCCGCCGGAAAGATCCTCAAATACAAGATGCGCGAGGAGGCCGTTGAAAAGCTTGGCCTGCACAAGGCCAGCAAGATCGTTACGGCCTAAAGGAGCATCATGGAACACATCATTGACTGTCATTGCCATATATACCCAGGCAAGATCGCCGCGCATGCCGCCCAAGCAATCGGCGAGTTTTACAAGATCGACATGGAGATGGACGGCACGGTTTCCTGCATGACTGCCGCACGGGCGGAGGCGGGGATCACGCACTCGGTCATCTTCTCGGTAGCGACCGTGCCGCGGCAGGTGCCCTCGATCAATCACTTTATCGCGGAGCAGGTAGCCGCCTCGGGCGGAACGATGACGGGGCTTGGGGCGTTGCACCCCGACAGTCCGACGCTTGCCGAGGACGTGGAGGAGCTGATCTCCCTTGGTCTTCGCGGTGTCAAGCTGCACCCCGATTTCCAGAAATTCCGTCTGGATGATCCGGGATACATGCGGATCTACGAGCTCTGCCGCGGACGGCTTCCCGTGCTTTTGCACACGGGCGACCGCCGCTACGATTACTCAAATCCGAACCGTCTGATTCCCGTCCTCAAGACCTTTCCCGATCTCGAGGTGATCGGCGCGCATTTTGGCGGCTGGTCTATGTGGGAGGAGGCCGCGCGGCTTCTCTCGGGCTATGAGAACCTGTGGGTGGACACCTCAAGCTCGCTTTACGCCATGACCCCCGAGGCGGCCACCGTATGCGTACACCGTTACGGGGCGGAGCGCGTGCTTTTCGGTGTGGATTCCCCCATGTGGCTCCCCCGCGAGGAGCTTTCACGCTTTGACCGTCTTGACCTTGCCGAAGCGGCACGGGAGCGTATTCTTTGGAAAAACGCGGCAGAGCTGTTTTCCATCGCTCTTTGATACAAAAAATCAGCAAAATTTTTTTGAAAACCCCCTTGACAGGGACATACGCATGTGCTATAATTTGTCCATAATTGCATAACATCAAAACAAAAGCGATGACGAAGATGAACGGGAAGTTCTGTCTCCCAGAGAGTCGGCGGTGCTGCGATGCCGGCAGAAAAGAGTCCCATGTTCGATCCCTTCCGAGCCGGAGATACGAAAGCATATGCCGGTAGTTCCCTCCCGTTATGCCGCGTTAAGGCATAGAGCTTGCTTGAGCTCGAGAGTGGCACGCATTCTGCGTGCAATTTGAGTGGTACCGCGGATTTATGATCCGTCTCAAAATTTTTTGAGACGGATCTTTTGTTTTGATGAGAGCAACCAACCAATCTCAAAAAAGAAAAAAAAGAAAAGGAGACACAACCATGGAGCAGTTCAAAAGCACCCCCCTCACGGAGATGGCCGCGCGCATTCGGGAGATGCGTAGCATTATGGGCTTCAGTGTGGAGGAAACAGCCTCTAAGACCGAGGTTTCTGTAGAAGAATATACGGCATATGAAAACGGCCTTGCCGATATGCCCTTCAGCTTTATTCACAAGTGCTCTCTCGCCTTTGGTGTGGGACTGACCGACCTGCTTGAGGGTCACAGTGCCAAGCTCTCCTCCTATACCGTCACCCGTCGGGGTGAAGGCCAGCTGACGGCAAAGGAGGACGGCATCGAGATCAGCAACATGGCACCGCTCTTCCGCAACAAGCTTGCCGAGCCCTATTGGGTGCGTTATGAATATTCCGAAGCACAGCAGACTCTGCCCATCCATTGCACGACACACACAGGGCAGGAGTTTGACCTTGTTGTCAGTGGCTCGCTGAAGGTACAGGTGGGCAACCACGTAGAGGTCCTTCACGAGGGAGACAGCATCTTCTACGACAGCTCTACACCGCACGGCATGATCGCCGTGGGCGGACGCGAGTGCGTATTCTGCGCGGTCGTTCTCTCCGGTGAAAAGGCCGCGGATGAGGCTACCACCCATCAGACCATCGTATCGGCCTGCCGCTCGCAGGATCTCCTGATAAAGAAATTCATCACCTGCGAGGAGAGTGCCGAGGGGTTCCTCGAAAAGATCTCCTTTACGGATGATGACAAATACAACTTTGCCTTTGATACCGTGGATGCCATTGCCGATGCGTATCCCGACAAGGTCGCTATGGTTCACGTGGCCAACGACATGACCGAGCACCGCTTCACCTTCCGTGATCTCAAGCGTGCCTCCGCGCGCTGTGCCAACTACTTCAAGTCGCTGGGCATCAAGAAGGGCGACCGTGTGATGCTGGTACTCAAACGTCACTATCAGTTCTGGTTTGCGATCCTTGGCCTGCACAAGCTGGGGGCTATTGCCATCCCTGCGACCAATCAGCTCCTTGAGCACGACTTTGAATACCGCTTTAATTCTGCGGGTGTCAGCGCGATCCTCTGCACCGCAGACGGCGACACGGCCAATCAGGTGGATATGGCGGCCGAAAAATGCCCCACCCTCACGACCAAGGTCCTTGTGGGCGGAGGGCGTGACGGCTGGCATGATTTTGATGCCGAATACGGTCTTTTCAGCAGCAACTACGAGCGCACCGAGGACACGGCCTGCGGCAATGATACGATGATCATGTTCTTCACCTCCGGCACGACGGGGTATCCGAAGATCGCCGCCCACAGCTACCGCTATGCACTTGGGCATTACATCACGGCACGCTACTGGCACTGCGTCCGTCCCGACGGATTGCACTTCACCATCTCCGAAACCGGATGGGGCAAGGCACTTTGGGGCAAGCTCTACGGCCAGTGGATGTGCGAGGGCGCGGTGTTCGTTTATGACTTTGACCGCTTTGATGCGGCCAAGATCCTGCCGATGTTTGCCAAATATCAGATCTCGACCTTCTGTGCACCGCCGACCATGTACCGCATGCTGATCAAGGAGGATCTCTCCAAATACGATCTCTCCTCCATCGTTCATGCAACGACGGCAGGCGAGGCACTCAACCCCGAGGTCATGTATCAGTTCAAGAAGGCTACGGGCCTCCAGATCATGGAGGGCTTTGGCCAGACGGAGACCACGCTGACCATCGGCACGCTGGCAGGCACCAAGCCGAAGCCGGGTGCTATGGGCAAGCCGATCCCGCTGTATGACGTTGACATTGTAGATGCCGACGGCAACTCGGTTGGTGTCGGTGAAAACGGCGAGATCGTTGTCCGCACCGACAAGGGCGCGCCCTGCGGTCTGTTTAAGGGCTACTACGGCGATGAGGAGCGCACGCGCGAGGCATGGCATGACGGCATGTATCACACGGGCGACGTGGCATGGCGCGATGAGGATGGCTACTTCTTTTACGTCAGCCGTATCGATGACGTCATCAAATCCTCGGGCTACCGCATCGGGCCGTTTGAGATCGAAAACGTGATCATGGAGCTCCCGTACGTTCTGGAGTGTGCCGTTTCCGGTGCACCGGACGAGGTGCGCGGACAGGTGGTTAAGGCCAGCATCGTGCTGACGCGCGGCACAGAGCCTACTGAGGAGCTGAAAAAAGAGATCCAAAACTACGTTAAGCAGCACACAGCTCCCTACAAATATCCGCGTATTGTTGAATTCCGCACCGAGCTCCCCAAAACGATCAGCGGCAAGGTCATGCGTAACAAGCTGTAATACTATCCTTGCATGTCGTTTTTTCGCAGATTTTAGTCTGTTTTTTCACCTAAGGGCTTGACAAAATTCAAAAGATATGATATACTCCACTTATCTACATAATATTATAAGGCGGAGACGGGGAGTGCGGAATACAGCGTTGTCCCAGAGAGATGGCGGTTGCTGCGAGCCATTGACAAAGGTATTTCCGTTGTAGCCCTTGAGCCGAAAGGAAGAAAGCACCGATATGTGCCGTAGAACCTTTCCGTGATTGCTGCGTCAAGGCATAGGGCTTTTGCGAGTCCGAGAGTGGCACGCCATGCGTGCAATTTGAGTGGTACCGCGGGTGATTTATTGCTCGTCTCAAAGGATCTCATATCTTTTGGGACGGGCTTTTTTCGTCCCACACAGGAGGATTTATGCAATCTATGAAGGAACTGGATCACAAGATCCGAGAAATGGCGCGAAGGATCAAGGAGCTTCGTGAAATTGAAAAGCTTTCGGTTGAAGACATGGCCGCCAAAACGGGGGTTTCCGTTGCGGAATACACAGAATGTGAAGCAGGAAACAGCGACCTGAACTTTGCCTTCATCTACCGTTGCGCCATCGCACTCAACGTTGACGTGACCGATATCATCGAGGGCACGAGCCCGACGCTTGTCGGCTACACCGTCACGCGGCGCGGTGAGGGTCAGCGCATCGAAAAGGCGCATAGCATGACCTATTTCAACCTTGCCTCCGCCTTCCGTAACCGCATCGCAGAGCCGCTGTTCGTCACGGCGGGCTATGAGGGCGAGAACAAGGCGATCGAGCTGACCTCCCATGCAGGGCAGGAGTGCGATATCGTCATCAGCGGTCAGCTGAAGGTGCAGGTGGGCAACCATACCGAGATCCTCTCCGAGGGTGACAGCATTTATTACGACAGCGCAAAGCCCCACGGCATGATCGCGGTTGGCGGCAAGGATTGCCTCTTCTACGCCATCGTACTGAACCCCTCGGGCGAGCCGATCCCCGAGCTTTCCGAAAAGAAGGAGCCTGTATCGGTCACGCCGAAGCGCCTCAAAAAAGAAAGCTCCAACCGTGTATACAAGAAATGGGTACAGGTAGAGAAGGACGAGAACGGCACGCCTACCAAGATCGATTTCCTGAATACAGATACATTCAACTTTGCCTTTGACGTCGTTGATGCCATCGGCACGCGCAAGCCCGAAAAGCTGGCAATGCTCCACCTTGATAAAAACAAGGTCGAGCGCCGCTTTACCTTTGGCGACATCAAGCGTGAGTCCGCCCGTGCCGCCAACTACTTCCTCTCGCTCGGCATCAAGCGCGGTGACCGCGTGATGCTGGTACTCAAGCGGCATTACCAGTTTTGGTTTGCGATCCTCGGTCTGCATAAGATCGGTGCGATCGCCATTCCTGCAACCAATCAGCTCCTTGAGCATGATTTTGCCTACCGCTTTGAGGCGGCAGGCGTGAGAGCGATCCTTTGCACCGCCGACGGTGACACAGCCGATCACGTAGAAAACGCCGCGAAGCATGCCCCTGCTCTGATGACCAAGATCATGGTGGGCGGTGCGCGCGACGGTTGGCATGATTTTGATGCCGAGTTCCCTGCCTGCCCCGACACCTACGAGCGTCCCGCCGATGCGCCTGCGGGAGATGACCTGATGCTGATGTACTTCTCGTCGGGCACGACGGGCTATCCGAAGATCGCCGCACACTCTTATAAATACCCCTTCGGTCATTTCGTTACGGCAAAATACTGGCATTGCGTAGACCCCGACGGCCTGCACCTGACCATCTCGGACACGGGCTGGGCCAAGGCCATGTGGGGCAAGCTCTACGGACAGTGGTTTGCCGAGGCGGCCACCTTTGTCTACGACTTTGACCGCTTCCATGCAGACGACATTCTTCCCCTCTTTGCACAGTATCACATCACCACCTTCTGCGCACCGCCCACCATGTACCGCATGCTCATCAAGCAGGATCTGAGCCGGTTCGACCTGCGCTCCATCCAGCATGCTTCCAGCGCCGGCGAGGCCATCAACCCCGAGGTGTTCCGCCAGTTCCACAAGGCCACTGGCCTGCAGA
>JAZOOW010000128.1:0-2298 GCA_045655145.1 Eubacteriales bacterium
AACCAACCGGTGCAACGCCCACGGTGATGCCCTCAACACCCAATTCGTCAATAACCTCGGCAACCAAGCGGTGAATAATGCCGTGGGTACAGCCGGGGCAATAATGGAAGGGGGCATCCGTCAGGGCATGGGGCTTCTTGAAAACAACCATCAGTCCAAACCTCCTGCAACTTTTTTGATTTCACCAAGCACCTGCTCGGGGGTGGGGATCATACCGCCCACACGGTTGCAAAGCGTAACGGGACGGCGGCAACGGATCGCCAGCTCAACGTCCTCGATCATCTGACCCATGGAAAGCTCCACGGAAATGAAGTGGCGCACGCGGTCGGCCGCCTCTGCCAGCACCTGCTTCGGGAACGGCCAAAGGGTGATGGGGCGGATCATACCGACCTTAATGCCCTGTGCGCGTGCTTCAAGAACGGCGTTCTTGGATACGCGTGCCGCAATGCCGAAGGCAACGATGCAGATCTCAGCATCCTCCATCATGAAGGATTCGCTCATGACCTCATTCTTCTCGATCTCGGCATACTTCTCATAACGCTTAAAGTTCAGCTCCTCCAGCTCCTCGGGAACGAGCGAGAGGGAGTTGATGATGTTGTGAGGGCGCTTGCCCTGCGTGCCGGTCACCGCCCAAGGGGCATCGGTCTTCGGCTCTACGGGATCGGGGAGCGCAACAGGCTCCATCATCTGTCCCATCGTACCGTCTGCAAGCAGCATAGCCGTCATGCGGTACTTATCGGCCAGATCAAAGCCCTTTACGGTCAGGTCGGCCATCTCCTGTGCCGAGGCGGGTGCCAGAACGATCATGCGGTAGTCGCCGTGACCGCCGCCACGGGTGGTCTGGAAATAGTCGGACTGGGAGGGCTGGATGCCGCCAAGACCCGGGCCGCCGCGCTGTACATTGACAACGAGGGCGGGGAGGTCGGCTCCTGCCATATAGGAAAGCCCCTCGCCCTTGAGCGAGATTCCGGGGCTGGACGAGCTCGTCATCACGCGCTTGCCCGTGCCGGCAACACCGTAAACCATATTGATGGCCGCGATCTCGCTTTCCGCCTGGAGGAAGCAGCCGCCGATCTTGGGCATACGCTTTGCCATGTAAGCGGCGATCTCAGTCTGGGGGGTGATCGGGTAACCGAAGTAGTGGCGGCAGCCTGCCAGAATGGCGGCCTCTGCAATGGCCTCGTTACCCTTCATTAAAACTTTCTCTGCCATAATATTCCTACCTTTCTCACTTCTCAACGGTGATGACGCAGTCGGGGCACATGGTTGCGCAGAAGGCACAGCCGATGCATTTGCTCTCGTCGGTCATTTCGGCGGGGGAGTGTCCTGTTTTGTTGATCTTGTCGGAGTCCAGGCGCAGGGTCTTCTTGGGGCAAGCGTCCACGCACAGCCCACAGCCCTTGCACAGGTCGGTGGAAAATGTCACTTTTGCCATGATTTATTCTCCTTTTATATCAAAGTATTTCTTTTGCAGTGTTATGCCGAACACCCTGCCGATCTCGGCGGGCAGGGTAGCGGCAATGGGAGCAACCGCTGACGTAAAGAGAAGCGGAAGCCCGCTTTTCTCGGCAAGCTCTCTTGCACGTGCGTCTGTGGAGAGCACGGCCTCTTTCGTTGTCAGGTTGCCAAGATTGGAATTGTTCACGATGGCCGTAAACGGGATCCTTGCCGCCGCCTCGATCTCTGCCATGACAGCCAGCGCATCCTCTGCGTTGCGTGTCAGCGGTCTTGCAAAGTTGGCAACAAAGATCATGTGGTAATCGTTTTCATCTAAAATGTAGGGAGCATAGCGACCGAGCGCATACGCGCCGCGGTCATCGCCGCCGATGTCGAGAATTGCCTGCCGTGTCCGATCCTGCACCGCACCGTAGAGGGCGGCAGGGAGGGCAGGGAGATCGAGGTTCGTGTTGGCAAACTGTGGAGAGATCAGGGCGATACCCTCCCGCTCCAGCTCGGCGGCACTGTCCTTGGTACGGAAGTATGGGTTGACGATGTCACAGTCTGCGATCACCACGGGATATCCCATGGCTCTTTGCCACAGGGCATAGTTCACGGCCAAATTCGTTTTGCCGCTGCCGTAGTGTCCGCAAAAGAGGGTGACACGCCTCGGTTTGTGTGTTTTCATAGCTTGTTACGGATGATCTTGCCGCTTGTGGTCTTCGGCAGCTCGGTGCGGAACTCCACAATACGGGGATATTTGTAGGGTGCGGTCTTACTCTTGACGTAATTCTGGATCTCCTTTTTTAGCTCCTCGGTCGGCTCGGTGCCGCGCGTCAGAACGATGCTGGCCTTGACCAC
>JAZOOW010000129.1:0-5681 GCA_045655145.1 Eubacteriales bacterium
CCTTTTTATACCCCTCCGGTGCGGCCGCTCTCCCGTGCAAGGCGAGAAAAAAAGCTCCACTCGGCGCGGGCAAGCTGAGAGGAAAGAACGCGCATGCGCCAGTTCCCCTCCGGAATGCCGGGGCGGTTGATGCGCCCCTCCGCGCCGAGGCGGAGGACATCCCCGATCGGCAGAATGACGAGCGCGGCGCGTGAGGCGTACAGTGCCTCTACGATGGCATCAAAGCCGGCACCGATCCCCTCTCCCTCATAGCCGACGAGGCGGAAAAGGCGCAGGCGTTCCCGCTCGGAGAGGGAGAAGAGATGCCCAAGGAGGGTGTTGTTATCATGCGTGCCGGTATAGGCAACGGTATTCTCGGTATAGTTCTGCGGCAGATGCGTGCAGAAGGGATCCTCCGGATGCGCAAATTGCAGGACGCGCATGCCCGGCAGGCCGCTCTCGGCAAGGAGCGCGCGCACATCGGGGGCGTGGTCGCCGCCAAGATCCTCGGCAACGAGGAGTCGGTCGCCTGCTGTTTCGCGCAGGGCGCGGACAAGCGGCATGCCGGGGCCGGGGCACCAGTGCCCCTCCATCGCACTTGCGGCGGTGGCCGGTATAGAATAATAGGAAGAAAAAGCACGGAAATGGTCGATACGGACACCGTCGGTATCACCGAGCGCGTGTGCAAGGCGGTCACGCCACCAAAGGTAGCCGTCCTCGCGCATACGGTCCCAGTTATAGAGCGGATTGCCCCAGAGCTGACCGTCCTCGGCGAAGTCGTCGGGTGGCACGCCCGCGACCGCGCGAGGGGCTCCCCTCTCCGTCAGATCAAAGAGGCGGGGAGCCGAAAAGACATCCGCGCTCTCGTAGTCCACGTAGATCGGAATATCGCCAAGGATGCGGATGCCCCGCGCGGCGGCGGCGCGGTGCAGTGCCGCCCATTGGCGGTGGAAGGTGTACTGGGTGAAGGCCCAGGCGTAGTAATATTCCTCGTCGTAGCGGTCGGTCGTGAAGGCGCGCCACGGGCGGCCTCCGTTGGCACGGCGGAGTGCCATAAAGCGGCAAAAGCGCGCACTCCCCGGGTGGGCGGCGAGAAAATCGTAAACGGGGGTGCGGTCGGGCATGCGCGCCGCCGCACGGGCAAGGAGCGAGAACCGCTCCTCAGAGAGACGCCCGTATTCACAGACGGTGGGATCCTCTCCGCGTGCCGCCGCCAGCTCGTCCGCCGTGATCAGCCCCTCTTCTGCGAGGGTGGGCAGATCAATGAGCGCGTAATGGTAGCTGAAGGCGGAAAAGGAGCTGTAAGGGGAGTTCCCTGCCGCAGGAAAGCAGAAGGGGAGCACCTGCCACCAGCGGAAGCCGCCCTCCGCCATGTAATCGAGGAAGTGATAGGCCTCCGCACCCACCGAGCCGATGGAATATTCGCCCGGCAGAGAGAAAAGCGGCATGAGGATGCCGCAGGTTCGCTGTGTCATAGATACCTCTTTTTCTTCGTTGATCTCGGTTTATTCCGCGCGCGGCGGTAAAAACTCGCAAAGCAGCGAGCCGCGCGGCACACGCGCCTCGGCAATAGGGGCAAAGCCGGCAATGGCGCGGCGGATCATGTCGGTATAGTCGGTCCTCGGCGCGCCGTCTGCGGCCAGAAGCCCCTCCGCGATCGGGCGGAGCACCCCCACCTCATAGGCATGGAAGGTATCAAGCGTCACATCGGCGGTGGTACGGTAGGGATACAGATATTTTTCCTCGCCGCGCACGACGCTCCGCCAGAGCGTGTAGGTATGGGCGGCGTCCGAGGCGCGGTGATAATAGTCCCGTACGAGGCGGCGCACAAAGCGCATCTTGCGTCCCGTGAGCACGCGCGCGCCGTCATCATCAAGAAGATTGGTGGAGAGGCTGATAAACAGGCGGAAAAGCCCTGCCTCCGCCAGCCCTGCCGTGAGGCGCGGATTGAGCGCATGCAGTCCCTCCACGACCAGAAGCTCTCCCTCGCCGAGGCGGAGGGGCGTGCGTGCCTCCACACGGCGGCGCAGGGTGAAGTCAAAGCGCGGCATGAGGTATTCTCCACCGTCAAGCAGAGCGGCAAGGCAATCGTGGATCTCGCCGACCTCGAGGGCCTCTACCGTTTCGTAATCCGGAACGCCGTGCTCGTCGCGTGGATAATCCGGCGCGTCAAGAGGTCGGTAAAAGTCGTCAAGCGAGATCACCTGCGCGCGGTGGCCCCGTGCGCGGAGCGCGGCAGACAGCAGAGCGGCTGTGGTGGTCTTGCCCGAGCTGCTGGGTCCTGCAAGGAGGACGATGCGGCGGCGCGGATCGCCGAGAACGCGGTCGGCCACGGCGGTGATCTTTTGGTGATAGCCCTCCTCGCTCTCACGAATGACGGCATCGGTGTCGGCCGCAAGACGGGCAAGCAGGGCGGTATAGGATGTATCCACGGGGCATCCCTCCTTTTCTCTGTTTTGTGAAGTCCTTGGCGGGCGCCAAAGGCGGGCGCCCGCACAGGCGCGGACTTTATCTCTTTTAGTATATCACATTCTTTCCCGTGTGTGCACGGTTTTTTCAAAAAATTCAATTTTTCCCTTGCAAGGGGGAAGGGCAAAGGGGGGGGGGGGGGGCGCGCCCGCAGGCCCTCTCCCCCCCCTTCCGTTTAGTATGGCCTCTTGCCTATTCCCTCGCGTGCCTCTTTTCTGCCGATGCCGGCTTGTCGGTATATGGCTTGCGCGTTTTCGGGCTTATGCCAGCACCCGCGCAAGCAGATGCTCCACGGCGAGAAAGCCCCCCATGCCGCCGCCCGTTTTGGCGGCGATATCCGCCTCACGGCAGGCGCAGAGTGCCTCCGAAAGGCGCGCGGCTCCGCGCGCACGGGCGGCGCGGATGTAGAGCGTGACCTTGTATTTGTGCATGCCGAGCGTGGCGGCAATATCCTCGGGAGAGGAGCCCTCCTCGGAGAGCACCGCCACAGAAAGAAGATCGCCGACCGTCCGTGCAATGGCTGCCATGCAGACGGAGGGATCGGTTCTTTTTCGCTTCAGGTCGAAAAGCGCGTCCCAGGCAAGGTCGATACGCCCCTCAAGCAGGGCGTTTGAGAGGGCAAAGGCATCACTCTCCCCCGCCGCCGCACAAACCGTTCGGATATCGGCCTCGGTCACCTCGCCTCGCCCCTGCGCACGCACGTAGGCCGTCAGCTTGGCGACCTCCCCCGAAAGGGCATCCATGCTCCTTCCGCTATGTGCCACCAGCGCGGCGAGGACGGACGGCGCGGCCGCCACTCCCTCGTGCGTAAAATGACGGGAGAGCCAGCCGACGAGCGCGCGCTCCTCCGAGCGCATGAAGGCCACGACCGAGGCGGTCTTCCCCAGCCGCTCATAAAGGCGCGAGGGACGCTTTGGGAGCGTGCCCACGTCAAGGCAGTCGGCATCCACCGAGAAGCAGACCACCGTTTCGGGGTAGTTGCGCACCTCCTCCGAGAGGGCGGCAAAGCGGGTAAGATCCCCCTCGCGCATGGCAGAAAAGTCGGCCAAATGCCACTCAACGAGCTTGCGCTCGGCCATCATAGGCGGAGCCTTGACGGCATCCGACAGCGCATCAAAATCCACGCGCTCGCCCGCAAGGACGATGCGGTTAAAGGCATCAAGGGCAGGCTCTGTCAGGATCAGGGCGCGCAGCTCGCCGAGGTAGTGCCGCTTGAGGAAATCCTCCTCGCCGCAAAAGACGTACACGCCCGACGGCGTGCCGCTTTTCAGCTGCTCGCGCAGCTCGTTTATCTGCATGGTGCACCTCCCTCTCCGCAGGCGGCCGCCGCACAGTCGGGGGCGGCCTCCAGCGTCATGACCGTACGGGTATACACGCCCCCAACGGTCAGTGTATAATCAAGGCGGAGGCGGCCGCCCCGCTCCGAGAGGCTGTTTTCCACCGTCCGCACAGCTCCCTCACAGGAAAGCACGCCCAGCCCCGCCACGGTATAGGACGCGGAAAAGGTCTTCCCCGCTTCAAAGCGCATAGCGGTGGTGACCGCACCGTTTTTTTCAAGCTTCACGACACACGGGGTGGCTTTTTGGAAGGAAAGCGTGACCTCCGCGGCCGCGCCGTCCTCTCCCTCCTCGGTGTAAAGGAGGCGACATTCCTCTCCCCCCTCGGTGTAAAGACCGCGGTAAGCGAAGGCGGCGCGCGTTCCGCGCCCCTCCTCATCAAAATGCACCGTGCGGAGAGAAAGCGAAAGGGGAGTGCCGTTTGCACGCCCGCAATTTTCTTTTTCGGTTCGGTCCTTCTCCATACGGCCTCCTCCTTTCCGAAGTTATTTTTTGTCATTCCGCCGCGCTCTTTATGAAAAAGAGGCGCACCACCTTGGCGGTCGTGCGCTCTCCTGTCGCGCCGCGGCGCGTTGCCTTATCGGCGTGTCTTTTTTTTGCGATTGTAGGCCGAGCGCGGATTGACCAGCTCGCGCCAGTCAAGGTTGCCATGCTCCAGTGCCAGCACCAGTACCTCTGCTGTGGCAATGTTGGTAGCAACGGGCACGTTGTTGGCATCACAGCTCCGCAAAAGTGCGCGGTCGGCATCGTAATCCGGCCCCTCCTTGTTCCCGTCACGGAAAAAGAGCAGCATATCGATCTCGTTAAACTCCACACGGGAGGCCAGCTGCTCTGCGCCGCCTACCTCACCGGGCAAAAGACATTCAATCTCCAGACCCGTTGCATCTGCAATGTAGCGGCCTGTCGCGTCGGTGGCGTATAAATGATGGTGGCTCAGGATGCCGCAGTAGGCAATGCAAAACTGCGCCATGAGCTCTTTTCTTGTATCATCGGCAATGATGGCGATTTCCAAAAGCGATGCCCTCCTTTTTCACAGGCTGGGTGGAACTCTTGCCGCATGCATGCGGTCTCTTATATTATACAACAAAGGAGTGGTTCTGTCAACATTTTTTCTCCCCTTTGCAAAAAAACTTGCCCTACCTCTTGACAGCGCCGACCCTTTTTGCTATATTGAAAGCAAGCATTTTGCGGCCGTTCACCGCCAAAAAAAGGAGGTTCCTTATGGGAAAAACGCTGTTTTTGAGAGAGTTTATCAGGGAGGGCGAGCCGTTTGCCTATTCCCTGCACCGCGCCATGGCGGCGGCGAGGCGAGAGGGGGCTTCCCGCCTTGCGGCGGACGGCGGCACCTATACGCTGGACGCTGTCTTTTGTGACGAGCGGTATCTTGCCTATTCCAACCACAGCTTCAACGGGCCGAAGCGCATCGGCGCGCTCATTGAGGACATGACCGACTTTGAGCTGGATTTTGGCGGTGCCACCCTCATCTCGGAGGGCGTGCTTACCCCGATCGCCGTTCTGCGCTCGCGCGGCATCCGTGTGCGGAACGTGACGCTCCGAAATCCGCGCACGGACTTTCTCCAGGTGCGCGTGGTGGCACACGGAGAGGGCTATATCGACACCCTGCCGATGCACGGACTTGACTGCTTTGAGCTTCGCGACGGACGGCTATATTCCAAGCACAGGGGCCTCCTTGGCTTTATGTACACCAACATTGAATTTAACGGAGAGAGCGGCGCGATCGAGGACGGGACCGCCGACCACACGCTGGGGGCTGATCCCGCCACGGAGCTGACCTATGAGATGACGGGTGACGGCCTTCTCCGCATCCGCGGCGGAAAGCGGCAGCCGCCGCCCGGCAATATACTGGTCTTTAACGCCGCGCGCCGCTTTGGGGCA
>JAZOOW010000130.1:0-8111 GCA_045655145.1 Eubacteriales bacterium
CCGTATCCCCCGTGTCGGCACACCTCTTTCCTTTGCCGAGGCACTCCGCGAGGCGACGGCGACCTGTGACCGCATCCTCTTTTGCTACGAGGAGGAGCGGAACACCTCCCTGCGGCAGGCCGTGACGGCCGCGATGGAGAGCGGTGCTTCCTCCCTTGCGATTTTTGTCGGCTCGGAGGGCGGATTTTCTCCCGAGGAGGCCGCCACAGCGCGTGATGCAGGCGCGGTTTGCGTATCACTTGGGAGGCGCATCCTGCGCTGTGAAACCGCTCCGATCTACGCACTGGCCGCCATCGGCTGTATTTGGGGTTTTTGAATTTTTCGGCATTTTATATAAATTTTTCCGAAGTTTTTATACGATTTCCATAAAAATTTTCATTTTTCCTATTGAAATTTCACAAAAAATAGGTTAAAATAATAGGCAGTATTACCAAAAGACGCATTTTGCGTAAAAGGAGCGTATTATGCCTAACAGACTGTATCAGGGCATCGTGCATCAAATGAAGGAGGTCATTGGCCGTACCTTTGGTATCATCGACGACACCGGTACGATCGTGGCCTGCAGCGATCTGCAAAAGATCGGCGAATCCCGTGAGCATATCCGTGCGGAGATGCTGTATAACAACGGCGCGACCCTTCTTGGCGGCATCACCTACCGTTCCATTGCTGTGGGCGGCAAGAGCGAGTGCATTGCCTTTGTTGAGGGGGACGACTCCTTTGCCGACGCCATGTCTGCCGTGCTTTCCATCTCCTTTGCCAACATGAAGCACCTATACGATGAGAAGTATGACCGCTCCTCCTTTGTGAAGAATATCATTCTCGACAATATCCTGCCGAGCGATATTTACATAAAGAGCAAGGAGCTGAACTTCCCCAATGATGAGCACCGCATCGTCTTTTTGATCAAATTCCTGGAGCATACCGACATCCTTCCCTATGACATGATCCCCAAGCTCTTCCCCGACCGCACGAAGGATTACGTGATCAACGTGGGTGAGCAGGACATCGTGCTTGTCAAGGATGTTGACGAGAACTGTGATATCGCCGAGATGGAGGAGCTGGCCGCCGGTATTTCCGAAACGCTGAGCACCGAGTTCTATACCAAGGTATCCATCGGCATCTCCACGGTCGTTGACAGTCTGAAGGATCTTGCCCGTGCCTACAAGGAGGCCCGTGTTGCCATTGAGGTCGGCAAGGTCTTTGATATTGAAAAGAACATCGTCAGCTATGAAAACCTCGGCATCGGCCGCCTGGTCTATCAGCTCCCCACCACCCTGTGCGAGATCTTCTTGCAGGAGGTATTCAAGAAGGGCTCTATTGAAATGCTCGACCACGAAACGCTGATGACCGTACAGGCGTTTTTTGAGAACAACCTCAACGTGTCCGAAACCTCCCGTAAGCTATTCGTGCACCGCAACACGCTGGTCTACCGCCTGGAAAAGATCCGCAAGCTGACAGGGCTTGATCTGCGCGAGTTTGACCATGCGATCACCTTCAAGGTTGCCCTGATGGTAAAAAAATATCTCACGAGCAAGCCCGCCAAATTTTAATTGCGCTATATTGCAAGAATTTTTGCCGCAGGATGGGCGGAATAGCTGCCGCCCTAAACCCTGTCGGTTAAAGTCCGCTTAGGCTACACCCCTGCAGACCTCCCTCTGCCGGGGGTGTATTGTCGTTCCTTGGGGCTTTCTTTGATCGGAGGAATTATGAATTCTGAAAAAAAGGTCTCCCGCGCACGGGCCGTCCTCTGCGTGGCGCTTTGCGTGGTCTTTGCCGTGCTGACGACCTATCAGTTTTGCTTTTATTCCATTTTTAATCGCTATCAGCAGGACATGACCGACATCAAAAACGGCATGCAGGCGACCATTGATGCCAAGACCGCGGAAAATGAGGCGTTGCGCGCCACCGTTTCCGAGCTGGAGGGCAAGGTTTCTGCGCTTACGGCGCATATCGTATCCCTGACCGGCAAGCCGGACGGGGATGCTGAGGATTGCCTGCGACTTTTACTCCGGCGTGGACTGACGGTGCACGGCACCGATGCATCGGTAACCGACGCCGCACATATTGATACACTGGTGGATTCCTATATGGAAAGCTACGCGGATGACGCCTTGGACGTTGCCGCCCGCCTTTTGTTTATTGATTTTCTCTACCGCGAGAATTATTACGGCACCGCCCCCGACTACGAGGCGGCGCAGGAGGCCATGATCGAGGGATACATTGCGGCCGCCCACGACCTCTACGCCCACTATTACACCGCAGACGAATATGCGGAATTTCTTGATAAGCTAAACGCCAGCGTTTCCGGCATCGGTGCCGTGACCGGCTACCACGAGGCAGGACGCTATCTTCTCATTCTGCACACGCACAAAAATTCTCCTGCAGAGCGCGCAGGGCTTTTGCCCCTTGACCGCATCGTGGAGGTAGATGGCAAGACCTTCTCCTCCTCGGCAGAGGCCACGGCGTTGATCGGCGGTGAGGAGGGCACCACGGTGTTTATCACCGCAGAGCGTGACGGCGTGCGCACCACCTATCCCATTGTGCGCGCCAAGGTGACCGCAGATACCATCATCTCCCGTGCGTATGAGGAGGATGGTAAGACCGTGGGCTATATGCGCATCGTGTCCTTCAACAATCTGACCCTGCCCCGGTTTGAGGAGGCCTATGAGCATCTGAAGGATGCAGGTGCCGAGGCTCTGGTGCTTGACCTGCGTGACAACACGGGCGGCACCGTGCAAGCGGCACTTGACCTGCTCAACCGCATCCTCGACAAGGATCTTCCGCTTGTTGCCTATGATTACAAAAACGAACACAACCAGCCCCCGCCTGTCCTCTCACAGGATGACGGGCAAGAGATCAGCCTTCCCATCACGGTGCTGATCAATCGAGAGACCGCCTCCGCCGCGGAGATCTTTGCCGCCGCCCTGCGCGGAAACGACCGCGCTGTCCTGATCGGCGAGGAGAGCCTTGGCAAGGGCGTGATCCAAACGCGCCATCCGCTTGGCGACGGCTCTTACGTCTATGCGACGGTCGCCGCCTACCTCTCCCCTACCTTTGAGGGCTATACCGGCACCGGTGCGATCCCGCCGGACATTGCCGTAGCCGTGGCCAACGGCTACGAGGAAACACGCATTTATATCCTGCCCGAATTTGCCGACCTGCCTCTTGCCCGTGCGCTTTCCGAGGCGGCCGCCCGATCCGTACAACATTAAATTGAGATATAGGAGAAACATCATGTCTGAAATCAAGAATTATACCCCTGCCGAATTTGCAGAGCTGCAAAACGAGCTGGAGCTTTACAAGGTCAAGCGTGAGGAAAACAAAAAGGATATCTCCACCGCACGCTCCTTTGGCGACCTCTCCGAGAACAGCGAGTACGACGAGGCAAAGCTCGAGCAGGGCAAGATCGCCGCACGCATCATTGAGCTTGAGAATATGATCGCCAACGCCCATGTGATGGACGAGAGCGAGCTGGACGCGAACATCGTCAACGTCGGCTCTACGGTCGAGGTGCGCCGTGTAGAGAACGGGGATGTCAAGACCTATCAGCTGGTCGGCTCCTTCGGTGCCGATCCGCTTCACAACAAGATCTCCGATGAGTCGCCGATCGGCTCTGCCCTCAAGGGCGCACACGCAGGCAAGACCGTAAAGGTCACCACGCCAAACGGCGCGGTCTTTCACCTTGAGGTGCTGAGCATCTCCCGATAAAGACAGCAAAGGAAGAAAAAAGATGCAAGAAGAAATGATGCAAGCACAAAGCGCGCCCAACGCCACGAGCGAGCTGGCCGTGCGCCGCGAGAAGCTGGCCGCGCTGGTAGCGGCAGGTGCCGACCCGTATACCATTACCAAATATGATGTGACTGCCGACAGTGCCGCGCTGAAGGACTCCTTTACCGACAGCGAGGATCCTGCCGCAGGACCGCTTGTCCGTCTTGCGGGACGCATGGTTTCCCGCCGTGTCATGGGAAAGGCCTCCTTTGCGCATCTGCTTGACAACACGGGCAAGATGCAGCTGTACATCCGCCGCGACGAGGTGGGCGAGGACGTGTATGCAGGCTTTAAGAAATGGGATATCGGTGATATCATCGGTGTGGAGGGCTATGTGTTCCGCACCCAGACGGGTGAGATCTCACTCCACGCCAAGGGGATCACGCTCCTCTCCAAGTCCCTGCTTCCTCTCCCCGAAAAGTTCCACGGCCTGACCGATACCGATCTCCGTTACCGCCAGCGGTACGTGGATCTGATCGTCAATCCCGAGGTCAAGGATACCTTCATCAAGCGCTCGAAGATCTTAAAGGAGATCCGCGCGTATCTTGACGAGCGCGGCTTCCTTGAGGTGGACACCCCCATTCTCACTCCCTGTGAGATCGGTGCCGCAGCGCGCCCCTTTATCACGCACCACAACACGCTGGATATGGATATGTACCTCCGTATCGAAACCGAGCTATATTTGAAGCGTCTGATCGTGGGTGGCATGGATCGCGTGTACGAGGTTGGCCGTATCTTCCGTAACGAGGGCATGGACACCAAGCATAACCCCGAGTTTACCACGGTAGAGCTCTATCAGGCATACACCGATTTTGAGGGCATGATGGATCTCGTCGAGGAGCTTTACAAGCGTCTTGCCGAGCGTGTATGCGGCTCTCTCGTCATTCCTTATCAGGGCCGTGAAATTGACCTTGGGCATTGGGAGCGTCTGACGATGGTGGAGGCCGTGAAGAAGTACGCCGGCGTTGACTACTACGACTGGAAGACCGACGAGGATGCCCGTGCGGCCGCCAAGGAAAAGCACGTGGCCGTACCTGCCGACGCGACGCGCGGTGCGGTGCTGGTTGAGTTCTTTGACGCCTTTGTCGAGGAGAACCTCATCCAGCCGACCTTTATCTACGACTACCCCGTAGAGAACAGCCCGCTTGCCAAGCGCAAGCCGAGTGATCCCGCCTTTACCGAGCGCTTTGAGTATTTCATCAACGCGACCGAGTTTGGCAACGCCTTCTCCGAGCTGAACGACCCGATCGATCAGCGCGGCCGCTTTGAGCGTCAGGTCGCCGCGAAGCTGGCAAGCGATCCCACCTGCCATGCCGAGGTGGATTACGACTTTATCACGGCACTCGAATACGGCATGCCGCCCACAGGCGGGCTTGGCTTCGGCGTGGACCGTCTTGTCATGCTCCTGACCGACAGTGCCTCCATCCGCGATGTGCTTCTCTTCCCGACGATGAAGCCGTTGGATTGATAAAGCTTTGATGTAAAAGAAGGGATTGCAGCATCTGCGATCCCTTCTTCTTTTTCTCTTTTGCGCAATTTCCCGACGAGGGATTTGATCCTTTCTGCTTAGCCTAAGTGGGCTCGAACCGACAAGGTTTTCTGCGGCAACTATTCCGCCTATCCTGCGGCATAAATTCTTGCAATATAGACATATTATCAAGCCTTTTGACGATGCTACGGCAAAAATTTGCCTTCCCAAATCGGGTTCGTTTGACTCCTGTTACCCTAGGACAGACTCATTCAATACATTGATAGCTGCAAAAAATTTTGCATAAGCTGTTCATATTCAGTTAATAAGTCGTCGCGAAAAGTTTACGGTTCTATCCCTTGAAAAATCAAGGAAAGCATGGTACAATAGAGAAGACAGCGGTGCCTGGGTTGAGCCTTCACCGCAAAAACCGCATTTCGCGACACACGCCCCCCTATTTTTGACTGAAAAGGAGCTTGGAGCATGGAATATACGACAAACAACCAAAACGGCGAGAATGAGGTCCACGAGAGCGTAGCCGCACGCCGTCTTGCCCGTATGGGCGGCAACGATCCCACACCGCCGCCTCCGCCAGAAGAACCGTCTTCGTGGCAGGATCGCCTCTCGAACATCTGGTATCACTACAAATGGCATATCCTCGTAGCGGTGTTTTTAGTCGTGTGTCTTGCCGTCTTGATCCCGCAATGCGTAGCCTCCTCTACCGTACACGATCTTGAGATCCTGTACGCAGGTCCCGCCTACGACAAGTACAGCGACCAGCGTGTTCAAGAGGATATCCGGGACGCCTTTTCTGCACTTCTTGCCGATTACGGAGAAGCAGACGATGAGCGGAGCATCTTTATCCGTTCTCTCCTCATTATGACGGATGACCAATATGAAGCCGCCCGTGAAGAGGAGAAGTATATCATCAACCCCAATTTCCTGCAAGAGCAACGTCGCCTGTTCCGTGATGAGGTGGCAACGGGAAAAACCGTGATCTGCCTTTTGGATCCCTCGTTAGCCGAGGAGTTAAAAAATGAAGCAACGGGTTGGCTTCTACCCCTCAATCCCCTGCTTGGTAATTCGGAAATCCCTGCGTATGCGCCCCTCACGGACGGGGATACCGTATACGGTGTCCGCTTGTACGATACCGACTTTGGAAAATACTTTGACGGAGTCAATGAGCTGCCACGCGATACCGTTCTCTGCCTGCGGAGAATGGGTGTTCTGGCACCGAAGGAGAACTCCGAGGAGATATACGCCGCCTCCAATCACGCCCTGCGCAAGCTCTTTGCCTTTGCGATTCCCGAGGATGAGCGCGATCTTTAATCTTCCTACCGATCAACACAGTTTCCTTGGTGCAATTCCGTACCAAGGAAACAATTATTTTGTTCCAAAGCCTTGACAAATTCGCTTTTGCATGGTATACTATTGGGGCATTTAACGAGGTGTGGCTCAGTTTGGTAGTAGCAAGGCAAAAACAGTTGATAACTGTTTTTGACGCGCGACCGCCCAAAGCAAGGAGTGTCGGAAGCGTGGCTTGCCACGCGCCCAAGACGACTATGCGACGGCGGCGTTCAGCCCGAAGGGTGCTCGTTCCGCAGAGCGGCTGAGGCAGACCAATTTACAATTCCATATTTATAACGAGGTGTGGCTCAGTTTGGTAGAGCGCTACGTTCGGGACGTAGAGGCCGCAGGTTCGAATCCTGTCACCTCGACCATAGAAAAAGAGACGGTCTTTTGACCGTCTTTTTTCTATGATTGAGCGGAGAGCGTGACAGGATTCGAATGGGAGCGGTAGCGAAAAATCATTAAATCTCCGGCACCATACCGTCATAGCCCACGATCATGCCGTACTTGTCGGCACGCGCCTGCATCTCGTCGTGCAGCATACCTAAGTCGTGTGCGAAAGGTGATCCTCATGGGCGTGTGTAACAAGGCATGTATGTACCTTGGAAAAATTAAGGTTTTGTTATAGCTATGCATGAGGGTGTCGGCAGGAAAATCAACGAGCAGCCCTTCGTCGATCAAGGTCTGCTGACGGGAGCGCAGAGCCTTTCCGCCAAGCTCTCGGCACTTTTGGCAAATACGCGTGTTGTTTTTTCTTATAGAAACAACACAGTTCAAGCACTGAATTTAGTATACTGCAGCCCGTCCTCCTCGTCCATGCTTTTCACAGAATATTTATAAAAATCTTTGCATGCAAAAGAGCGTCACCGCAAAAGATGCTCCCGCATAGGCTGACATAGGGGGCGTATATACCTTCCTCCGTTCTCTGCTCTTCGCAGAGCATCGTACTTCTTCTTGTAAAGGACGATTTTATGAACTGCAAGCATCATTCTTCTTCGTGCGACGACGACATCTTCTCGCGCCTCACACCTTTTTCTGACACATCCTTCTCGGATGCCGATGATTGCGCATCGGCCGATGACCGCAAGCACTGCTGCCACTGTCCTCCCGGACCGCGCGGACCGCGTGGTCCCGCAGGTCCTCGCGGTCCTATAGGCCCTGTTGGTCCAATGGGTCCCCTCGGTGCCACCGGACCGATAGGAGCAACCGGACCGCAAGGTCCACAGGGTCCGACCGGTGCTGCCGGCCCACAGGGTCCTCAAGGCCCGATCGGTCCGCAGGGTCCGATCGGTGAAACAGGCCCCGTCGGTGCGACAGGACCGCAAGGTCCACAGGGCGAAAGAGGTCCTGTCGGCCCTACCGGTCCGCAGGGTGAAGCCGGCCCCGTCGGTGCGACAGGCCCGCAGGGTCCGCAGGGCGAAAGAGGTCCCGCAGGTCCTACCGGTCCGCAAGGCCCACAGGGCGAGGTTGGTCCTGTCGGCCCTACCGGTCCGCAGGGTGAAGCCGGCCCCGTCGGTGCGACAGG
>JAZOOW010000131.1:0-15723 GCA_045655145.1 Eubacteriales bacterium
GGGAAAAGGAACTCAAAGTCGGTCGTGGCCTTGGAGTAGAAGCAAAGCTCCTCCGGATCGTGATCGCGCAGGCGGAGATTCTCGCGCGTCATGCCGAGGTCGTAGAGCCACTGGGCGCAGTAATTCTTCCAGAAGGCAAACCATTCAAGGTCGGTGCCGGGCTTGCAGAAGAATTCCAGCTCCATCTGCTCAAACTCACGGGTACGGAACACGAAGTTGCCGGGCGTGATCTCGTTACGGAAGGATTTACCGATCTGACAAACGCCAAAGGGGAGCTTGCGGCGCGTGCTACGGGCTACGTTCTTGAAGTTGACAAAGATGCCCTGTGCCGTTTCGGGACGGAGATATACCGTATTCGAGGAATCCTCGGTAACACCGATGAAGGTCTTGAACATCAGATTAAACTTCTTGATGTCGGTAAATTCATGGCCGCCGCAGGTGGGGCAAGCGATTCCCTTCTCACGGATGAAGGCCGCCATCTCCTCAAAGCTCCAGCCGGCGGGGTTATCATCCGTGCTGTTTGCGAATGCATACTCCTCGATCAGCTTATCGGCACGGTGACGGGCACGGCACTGCTTACAGTCCATCAGCGGGTCGGAGAAGCCTCCCACGTGACCGGAGGCCACCCAGGTTTCGGGGTTCATGATGATCGCGCTGTCAAGGCCGACGTTGTAGCGGCATTCCTGCACGAACTTCTTCCACCATGCACGCTTGACGTTGTTCTTCAGCTCCACGCCAAGAGGGCCGTAGTCCCAAGAGTTGGCAAGACCGCCGTAAATCTCGGAGCCTGCAAAGATGATGCCGCGGTTTTTACACAGCGCGACGATCTTTTCCATGCTTTTCTGCTTGTTGTCCATGTTCTTCTTTCCTTTGCTTTTTATCTGTATTTTTTATTTTTCTGCGTAAATGATGCCGCCCTCGGCACGCACGGGACGCACCGCGGCGATCTCGCCGCGCAGGTCATGCCCTTCATACGGGACAGACACCTCCATGTAGGCATCGCTGTGGCCATGAAGAAACCCGTTTTCCAGCGTTTCAAAAAGGACGGAGAGCGGTCTGCCCTCGCGCACGGTTTTTTCAAGAAGTGTCGCGCGGATCTCGGTCTTGAGGGCGATCAGGCGTGCGGAGCGTGCATGCTTCTCCGCCTCGGGCACCTGATGCGGAAAGTCTGCGGCAGGCGTTCCCTTGCGGCGCGAGTAGGCAAACACATGCATATCTAGAAATTTTGCCTCGCGGCAGAAATCCAGCGTTTCTTCAAAATGCCGCTCACTTTCCCCGGGGAAGCCAACCATCATATCAGTGGTGAAGGTGATGTCGGGGCAGGCGGCACGCAGCTCTGCCAAGGCATTGAGTGCCATCGCCGTATTGTAACGGCGGCGCATGGCGCGCAAAATATCGTCCGAGCCGCTTTGCATGGAAAGATGCAGATGCGGTGTTACCTTTGTAAGCCGCGCGAAGCGTTCCACAAATTCGGGGCGGATCAGCTCGGGGGAGAGAGATCCAAGACGGATACGCGGCGTATCCGTGCGACGGTCCAATTCCTCAAGCAGATCGATCAGAGAGAGATCTCCGAGATCTCTGCCCCACGAGGCGGTTTCAATACCCGTGAGAACGATCTCGCGCGAGCCGCCTGCGGCAAGCCTTGCCACCTCACAAAGAACGTCCTCCATCGGCTTTGAGCGTACACCGCCGCGCGCGCCGGGAATGGCACAATAGGTGCAACGGCATTCACAGCCATCCTCGATCTTGACGTAAGCACGGGTTCGCGGCGCACGCGTAATACACATCGGCTCAAAGGCAACCTTTTCGATCTCCCCGACCTCAACGAACGGTGCTTTTTTACGCGTTGCCAGCAACTCACTTGCCCGCTCGGGCAGACGCATTTTTCCGTCACTACCCGATACATAGGAAACACCGCGAATCGCGGCGACCTCATCGGGCGAGGTCTGCGCGTAGCAGCCCATGACCATGACGAGTGCATCGGGGTTTTGCTTCAGCGCACGGCGGATGACCTGACGGGATTTGCGGTCACTCTCCTGCGTCACTGTGCAGGTGTTGATGACGTAAACGTCACACGCCTCCGAAAAAGGGGTACGGAGAAAGCCTTCTTTTTCAAAGGCCTCTGCCACCGCCTCGGTCTCATACTGGGAAACCTTACAGCCGAGTGTATAAAAGCCCACCGTCTTCTGCTTCACCGCGGTGACACCCCGTTTCTTATGTATATTCTTTGATATTCTACCACACAAGGGGGGCTTTTGTAAAGGGGTTTTCCCATTTTTTAGGGGATGACACCAAGTTTTTTCTCCCTTTCCTTAAAAAAAGACGGTTCTTCGGAAAAACCTTGCACTTTTCTCTTGAAAAAGAAAGAAAAAGCGTGTATAATGGAGTAAATAATAGGGCATGCGCGGAAACGCTCTGCGCAGAAAGGATTGCATCATGAGCACCTTGCACATTATCGATCATCCCCTGATCCAGCACAAGCTTACCATCATGCGCCGCACGGGCACAAGCTCCAAGGATTTCCGTCAGCTTCTTGAGGAGATCTCCACCCTGATGGGCTATGAGGTCACCCGTGACCTTCCTATGGAAGACGTGTCTATCACGACACCCGTAGCTCCCATGGTAGCCAAGCAGATCGCAGGCAAAAAGCTGGCGATCGTGCCGATCCTGCGTGCAGGTCTTGGTATGGTGGACGGGCTCCTCACGCTGGTTCCCGTAGCGCGTGTCGGCCATATCGGTCTTTACCGCGATCCCGAAACGCATCTTCCCGTAGAGTATTACTGCAAGCTCCCGCCCAACATTGACCGCCGCCTTGTCATCGTGGTGGATCCTATGCTGGCAACCGGCGGCTCTGCCTCGGATGCCTTGAAGCTCCTCAAGGAAAAGGGCTGCACCGATATCCGCCTGATGTGCCTGGTTGCCGCGCCCGAGGGGGTTGCCAAGGTGCAGGCTGACCATCCCGACGTAAACATCTACGTGGCCGCTCTGGATGAAAAGCTCAACGACCACGCATACATCGTTCCCGGCCTTGGAGATGCGGGCGACCGCCTCTTTGGCACGAAGTAAACAATGCGTGAGCTAACAATCCAAAAGAACGATGCCGGACAGCGTCTTGATAAGTTTCTTACCAAGACGCTGTGTAATATTCCTCCGGCACTTCTCTACAAGGCCATCCGCACGAAGAAGATCAAGCGCAACCGGAAGCGCACGGAGGGCAAGGAGATCCTCGCACAGGGGGATACCCTCCAGCTTTTCCTGCCCGAGGAATTTTTCAAGGATTCTGTGAGTGTGGCAGACAGCGATCTTGCGCGCATCACGCCGAAGCTCTCCATCGTCTACGAGGATGCGCAGATTCTGCTCCTCAACAAGCGGCCCGGTGTGCTTGTGCATGAGGATAGTGAAAACGAGGGGGATACCCTCATCCGTCACGTGCAGGCATATCTCTTTCAAAAGGGAGAATACGACCCCTCTGCCGAGCAGTCCTTTGCGCCTGCTCTTTGCAACCGCATTGACCGCAATACGGGCGGCATCGTCATCGCCGCCAAAACGGCAGAGGCACTCCGTGTGATCAATGAAAAGATCCGTACGGGCGAGATCTGCAAGTTCTATCTTTGCGCCGTGCACGGTATTCCAAGGCCGAAGGAGGCCACCCTCTCGGCCTATCTCATCAAAAACAGCAAGGAAAACACCGTGCGCATTTATGACCGCGATTCCGGCCGCGGTGCCAAGGAGATCCGTACCGCCTACCGCGTTCTTGCCGAGAAAAACGGGGATGCGCTCCTTGAGATCCGTCTGCTCACAGGACGCACGCACCAGATCCGTGCCCATATGGCCCACGTCGGTCATCCCCTGTGGGGGGACGGCAAATACGGCATCAACCGTGAGGATCGCGCGCGCGGCTATAAATTTCAGGCACTGTGCTCCTATCGTCTCCGTTTTGACTTTAACGGGGATGCGGGAGATCTCTCGTATCTGACGGGACGGGAGTTTTCCATTCCCACCGCCGACATCTATTTTACACGCGAATTTGATTGATCATGCATGAAAGGAGGTCACCATGAAGCCCTGTAGATTCCGCGGAGCCCTTGTCTTCCTTACGGGAGCGTTTGCGGCTCTCCCCGTTGTCTTTACACAGCTTTCCTTTCTTGCGTTTTTTGCACTGACCCCCTTTTCATATCTCCTTTTCTCCGAGCTTTCCGCGCAGGTGCTTCCCTTCCGTCCGCGCCGCTACTACTGGACGGGGCTTTCCTTTTGCATGGGCTATTTTATGGTAGCCTTTCATTGGTTTGTCTACCTGTATCCCTTGGATTTTGTAGGTGGGATGACACCCGTGCTTGCCATTCTGATCATTCTGCTTGCATGCATCGGTCTTCCTCTCTTGCAAAGCGCGGGCTTTGCCTTCCTGTTTTGGGGGATGGCGCACCTTTCCCGCACGAGGATCGTGCGGCGTGTACCGCTCCTCCTCCCCTTTTTACTGGCGGCAGGCTGGACAGTCTTTGCCTTTACGCAAACGCTGACATGGGCAGGTGTCCCCTTTGGTGCACAGCTCGCGCTTTCCCAACAGAAAAATCTCTTGTTTTTATCCTCTGCCTCCTTTTTCGGCTCTTATTTCGTTACCTTTGTCATTGCGCTTTGCGGCGCACTTCTCGGTTATGCGCTCCTTCTTTTGCGCGCATCACGCAAGCGTGCGGCCTTCGTTTCGCTTCTCGCATGCGGTGTCTTTCTTTTGAATTTCGGGCTTTCCGCCATTGCATATTTCCGTCCGTTAGAGGCGCAGAGCACCGTTTCGGTAGCTGTATTGCAGGGCAACTTCTCCTCCTCCGAAAAATGGAGCGCAAACGGTGAATCCGCCTCTGTTGTCTATCTTTCCCTTGCACGGGAGGCGACCAAGGCGGGGGCAGAGCTTGTTGTCTGGCCGGAAACCGCCATCACTACGCACCTGCAAGGCAGCTCTGTCATCCGTGAGCGCATCAAGTCGCTGGCCGTCGAAACGGGCACCTATCAGATCGTAGGCGCGTTTTCCTACACGGAGAAGGACGGCAAGACCGTTCGCCAAAACTCGCTGTATCTCTTCACGCCCACAGGCGAGGTCGGTGACGTTTTGTACCACAAGCGGCATTTGGTGCCGTTTGGAGAGTTTGTTCCGATGGAGAACGTGATCCGCACACTCTTCCCTGCGCTTGCGGGTCTTGAGATGCTGAAGGACGGCACCTCGCTCTATCCCGGAGAATCCGCCGCGATCTTTGAAACGCCGATCGGCAATTTTGGCGGTCTGATCTGCTTTGATACCATCTATGAATCGCTGGCGCGCGACAGTACTTCCTCGGGCGCGGAGCTTTTTGTGATCGGCACCAATGACTCCTGGTTCTTTGACTCCGCCGCCGTATACATGCACAACGGGCAAGCGATCCTGCGTGCGGTGGAAAACAACCGTGCCGTTATACGAGCGGCCAACACGGGCATCTCCTCCATTATAACGCCGAAAGGGGATATCCTCAAAGAAATAGAGCCTCTCGTGCGCGGCTATGCCGTCGGAGAGGTCCCCTTGCAGACGGGAATGACGCTGTATACACAGATCGGAGATATCTTCGTTCTTCTCTGTCAGCTGCTCATACTTTTCCCCTTTGCCTTTGAGCTTGCCCTGTATATCAAGCGGCACTATTCAAAAAAAACGCCATAAGAAAGAGCGTGCGCACCAGAAGGTGCGAACGCTCTTTCTTATTCCAATTCGCGCTTAAGGCTCCTCCCAAACAGGCGGGAGAGTGCATCCTCGGCGGAAAGGCCGTTATACAAAAGATCCTCAACTGTCTGACAGATAGGAAGCTCAACCCCCGTATCCCGTGACAGCTTGGTTAATGCGCGGACGGTATAATACCCCTCTGCCAATCCCTCAAACGGCTCGCCGCGGACAAATGCCTCTCCAAAACAGCGGTTGTGGCTGTAAGCGGAAAAAACGGTTGCTTCATAATCACCGAGATGACAAAGCCCATAGGCCGACAGCCCGTTACCGCCAAGTGCCGTGATCAGGCGTGCGATCTCATGCGTGCCACGGGACATAAGTGCCCCCTTAAGGGTAGAAAGGCCTGCCCCGTCCAGAAAGCCTGCGGCAATGCCAATGACATTCTTTGCCGCCGCACCTATCTCATTGCCGATCAGGTCCTCTCCGTAATAAAAACGGATCAGGGGGCTGGAAAATTCCTCTACTAAGCATCTTTTCGTTGCCTCATCCTCGCTATCGATTACCATGCAATTTGGGATGCCGGCTGAAAACTCCTGCACATGTCCCGGCCCGATCCAGACGGCGATCTTAACATTCTCCCCCAACTCCTCACGAGCAAGGACGGAAAGACGCTTTCCGCTTTCGATCTCCAGCCCCTTCATGCAGAGAACCAGCGTTCCCTTGGCATAGCCTCTCTTGCGCACATCTGCCAGCACGGAGCGCAGTGCCTGTGAGGCAACCGAAATCAGCAAAACGTCGCAGTGCAAGCACTCACCGTCGAGCACAGTAGAGAGCTTGACCGACTCACGTAGCATCATGAGCGAATTGCGGCGTGTTTTCAGAAGCTCCTGCATGTGCGGCGAGCTTTCACGGCCGTAGAGGGTGACAGTGTGTCCGATAGAGTCCAAATAATTGGCAATAAAGCTCCCCCATCGACCGCATCCTATAACTGTAATTTTCATGGCATTCTCCTTTTTATTAAAGAAAGATCTCAAAAATCCCTACGATCCCATAGGAAGCCAGTGCCATAATGGCACCTGCAATCAAGACACCTGCAAATATGGACGGAAGGGCATATTTCATACGCATATTCAAAAGAGATGCAGCTAACGCGCCCGTCCATGCACCGGTGCCGGGCAGAGGGACAGCCACAAAGAGCAAGAGCCCGAAGGAGGCATAGCGCATGACCTTTTCCGAGCCGCGCGCGCCCTTTTTCTCCAGCCACAGCGCAATGCCTGCCAGACGCTTGGTGGTTTTCATCCAAGCGAGAACGTGACGGATGGTGAGAAGGATCACGGGAACGGGCAGACAGTTCCCGATGACCGCCATGAGGTAGTTTGACCACCAAGGCAATCCCATCACCGCCCCAACGGGAATGGCCCCACGCAGCTCAATGATGGGAACCATGGAGATCAAAAGCACATACAGATGATTAAAAATTTCGGCCACAGTCATTCTCCTTGCGTTGTTTTTTTGTTTTCACGACACACGGGTGCCGTCTTTTATACTTCCCATGCTGAAGAAGCAGGCTCGTAGAGCTTCGCCAAGCCGCCCTTACCGGTTTCACGATAACGGTGGGAAATATCTTTTCCCGTTTCATACATCGTTTCAACAACGGTATCAAAGGATATTTTTCTCGTGTCTGACAAAAATCCGGCGAGGGAAAGCGCGTTAATGGCACGCATTGCCGCCACGGCATTCCGTTCGATGCACGGAATCTGTACAAGACCCGCGACAGGATCGCACGTCAGCCCCAGATGGTGCTCCATAGCCACCTCCGCCGCATATTCGATCTGCTCGATCCGCATATCAAACAGCTCTCCAAGACCTGCCGCCGTCATCGAGCAGGCAGAGCCGATCTCTGCCTGACAGCCGCATTCTGCCCCACTGATGGAAGCATTTGTCTTGATCAAATTGCCGATAATCCCTGCCGTGGCCAAGCCGCGCACAATATCATCATCCCGAAAGCCCCGTTTTTTCTGCATATACACAAACGCGGCAGGAAGCACGCCGCTGGCACCGCAGGTAGGTGCCGTAACGATCCTGCCACCCGATGCATTCTGCTCGGCTGCTGCAAAGGCGTAGGCGCAAACAAGCCGGTTCTCTCGCGTTTCCGGCGTTTCATCTATATGGCGTTGGTTATAAAGGATGCGCGCCTTGCGTTGCACCTGCAAGCCACCGGGAAGCACGCCGTCCGCCAAAAGTCCAAGACGCACGGTTTCCTTCATCTGCTCCCAGATCTTTGCAAGATAGGGTGCGATGTCCGGCTCACGCGCAAACACGTAGTCCGAAACGCGCCACTCCCTCTCCGCGCATACACGGCGGATCTCCGCAAAGGAATTTTCCGGATAGACCTCCGGCGGAACGTAATCGGCCTCCCCCTCAAAGCGGATCGCACCGCCACCGACGCTGTAAACACGGTGAACGGCCTCCTTCCCGTGAGGCAAAAGCACGGTGATGTCCATGGTGTTGGGATGGGGGAGTGCTTGCGTTTCGGTATCAAGGATGATTTCCGTCCCTTCCCCCAGCACACGGCGAAGCACGGTATCCGTCCCATGGCCGCGCCCCGTAAGTGCCAAGGAGCCGAACAGCGTCACCCGATAGCCCTGTGCATCGGGATACAGCTCCCCCATCCTTTTTGCGGCCTTCTCCGGCCCCATCGTATGGGAGGAGGAGGGGCCGACACCGATTTTATACAATTCACATAATGACTTCATAAGGCACCTCTTTTTTTACAATGCTCTTTATGAATATGTTATCCCTTAACCGTTATTTTTTGCGCATGGCGTGCGGCAATGGTGATGATATTCAAAACAAGTGCCATGAGGGATATCAAAAACAGCAGGAAAAACACGCAGACGGTAAGGATCTCTGCAAGACCGCCCTCGATCGCGGTGCTGATCAGCATACACGCATTGAAGGCGACGTAGCAAAGATCGGCAGGCAAGCACAGAAACAGAAATATCTTTTTCGGCTTTTTCATATCAAGCAGACGAAAAACAAGGGGCGGAACACCGATACATGCATAGAGAATTCCCAATGCACCTAGAATGACGGCAAGAACGGCAAGGACTCCTGCCGCAAGGCCCTCCTCGCCAGCACCGTCCCGCATCCATAAGAAATGCATGCCGCCTGCCAAAAGCAGGCCGACTATGATCGAAAAAAGGTAGCATCCGGCTGTCACCAGCGATATGATTTTGTCTTTTTTCACAACGGTCTCCTTATGAGTGATCTCGGCTTGCGTTGCCATGCAAAAATGAGGCCTCGCGCACCATATGTTCTTTCCGTTTTCTTTGTCGCTCTGCCACGGACAGCACCCGTGGACGGCAGTGTCGCTGCATGATCACAAACAGCATGTCGTAGCATGCGGCCAAGAGCGAGGTGATAAAAAAGATCCAGAAATCTCCGAGCGCAAACGCGGCCAAGGTCGGAAGAAAGCTGAAAAGGACGATCGTTTCATGCACAAGCTCCGCCTGACACATAGCGGAGGCAATCTCCTCCCACGTATGGAGGCGCGGAGAAAAAGCATCGGGATCGTAGGTCGGCATCCGTCCGCGCCAACGGTCAACGCGCAGAAGGTGGAAGATCCTTTCCTCCCATTTGTGCGTGTGAAACCACGGGTGATGTGCATTGACCCGATTATGAAGGGCGGCATGAAAGGAATAGCCGACCGCAAGACGCATAACAAAATGATAGGCCGCCGTGCCGCAGGAGATGGCCGCCGTCAGAAAGATACCGTGCGGAAAGCAGGCATACAAAAGGAAAAATACGCCTGTTAGCAATATGCTGACGAGGGTCAGGACAAGCATTGCTTTTTTCATTTTTGCATTCTCCGCGACGGATCAGCGGTATTCCTCAAGAACGCTTCGGAGAAGCGCAGGATCATCGGTCATAATGCAGTCGCACCCCAGCGCAATGAGGCGGCGCATCGTTTCAGCATCGTTGACCGTCCAATACTGCACGGCAATATTGCGCTGATGCGCGCGGTCTACGTAGGTACTCCAGGTCAGATCAAGCGTGATGCCGAGATCGTAAGAAACGGGGATCTGCAAGCAGGCAAAATCGCTGTCATCAAAAAGATTCACGCCCAGCATCTGCGTAACGATGAATTTTGCCGCCGTGCCTGTGGGGGCACCGCGATACAGCGAGGGGTATTTCGCCTTCAGCTCGGCCTCTATTTCATCATGAAAGGTGCCGACCACGATGCGATCCATGTACTGCGGATATCTTGCAAGCGTTTCATAGAGGATGCGGCAGGCCTCGTAGCCGCGGCTTCCCCCGTCCTTAATCTCTACGATAAACAAAAGCTCGGGATTTGTGCTGTAAAACTCCTCAAAGAGCTGCTCGATCGTCGCGATCTGCAGACCCTTGCCCGCAAGGTCGGTTTCATGCTGATAGATGCGGTTGCCGCTTGCATCCTCAAAATAGTATCCGAAATTGTACTGTCTGAGCTCCGCAAGCGTCATATCCTTGATGTAATGGCGCGCGGACTCATCACGGCAAAGCTCCTTGATCTCGGCGAGCGGAATATCACCGTTTACATTGCAGGTCTCATCAATATAGGCATCGTGATTATAAACCAGATACCCGTCCTTTGTGAGATAGAGATCGCTCTCCACGATCTCCACCCGATAGGTATTGACCGCCTCACGGAAGGCAAGCATGGTGTTTTCGGGATTGCATACACCGCCGCCGCGATGCGCCGCGATCATGGGAAGTGCCCCGTCCCCCACAAGGAAAGGGTTGTTTTCTACGTTTTTCTTCGGCGGAATGATGTTGACGGTGAATAAGAATAAAATAATCACCGCCAAAATAATCCCGCATACTTTGAGCACTCTGTGTTTTTTCATGGGTTCTCCTTATTTATGATGTGTGAGGCATATAACGGATTTGACATGGGTCATAAGGTCAAAAGGTATATTTCTGTGCCAAAAATGGGGGTTGTAACGATAAAAGGTGTATTTCCAACTAAATAAATCCCTCGCTCCAATCATCCTAATTTGGATTTTTTGTTTCTACAAGCCAATTCTTTTTGGAGCGTACCCATCGTTTTAACTGCTTTTCCCTTGCGATTGCATCGTTCACCTCGGAATATTCCTCAAAATAGACGAGCTTATGAATGTGATATTTTTTTGTAAACCCTTCGATTTGCTCGTTTTTGTGTTCGTATAATCTTCTGCGCAAATCGTTTGTAACGCCAATGTACATAACCTCATCGGTTTTGTTTGTGAGTATGTAAACGTAATACATCATTCTCCTTTTCGCCCGAGATCCCGCTCGGTTTCACCTCACACTGCTCCGCAGTCCGCCTCGCTCCGCTCGCCCAGGATGACACGGGCGGGGCTATGTTTATGTGTCATCCTGAGCGAAGGGCGTAGCCCGTAGTCGAACCCGTAGGGCGATGCGAAGCATCGGGATCTATTATGGTTAAAAACGGGGTTGTAACGATAAAAGGTATATTATGTATCTCTCATGTTAGAAATAAAGTTCTTTTCTATAAAGCCTCTCGCACGACGTCCCAAATGGAAAACCGCATCTTCAGATTCAAGTTTCGTAATCCAAAAATTTTCACTTTGGATTTCATCAACCGAAAATTCATCAGCCTTAAAAGCGTAGCACCCCAAATCATTTTCTCTAATAGAAAAGCCATGCTTTAAGTCCGCCGTAATTCGCAACTCGTTGTCAAGAAGAAAAAGGCAAATATCTCGATTCATAAATTTTTTATCACTCGAATCATAGCACTTTGTAACGATGCAAGGCTCTGCCCAACCATAATATTCTCGCAAGGATATTAGCGATTTGTCAAAATAAATTCTTTTTTGAACAACCAATTTTGCTTGTGCCTTTTTGTAGATTGGAGAACTAACGACGGAGCCAATCAAAATGGAGACAAACAGTGCACAAAATCCTAATATGAACATAGCAATAACAACCAAGATAAAGAGAAAAGGATTTTGTGGTGCAGGAATTTGTGCGATTGCTATAAGAGAACCGACAAACAAGAGAATGAAGATAACAAAAAACAAAACCGAAGCCATAAAATTTAACAAATTCCCCTGACGTTCGCTTTTCTTTTCTTCTTCTGTCAAGCTTACGTCTTGAGTGATCATTTCTCGTTCTTCTAGCTTAAGAGTATCACATTTGAAATACTTCATCACTTTCTCCTCCTCTCGATATGTTAACCATTACTGCTATAAATGAGAGTTTTGAGTTTTGCTCGAAAATAACATTTGTCCCTGCGTAAAATCAGGGCGATTTTTGAGTTTGAACACAACTTTTTTGATTTTTCTCTCATCAACCACTCAAACAGGCTTGATTTTGCCTATTTTAATCCGTTTTTGGCTCATTTTCTCGTCAGACAAACGACACTTTCAACGTGGGTCAAGAGTACAAAAGGTATATTTTTGTGCCAAAAACGGGGTTGTAACAATAAAAGGTATATTTTTATTTTTGTTTACCTTTGATTATTTTTTTCAGCCAATGAACTAATGAGCATACAATTCCAAAAGCAACAACGGGAACAACAATACCAAGCAAAACTATCAAATCAAAATCAATGTTTGGCGAATCCAATTCAACGCCGAACGCGCTGAAAATAAGCGCACCTATACCAAAGAAGATGAGGGTTAATAATATTTCGAGCAATCCTTCAAAAAACGCTTCTTTAAGTTTCTTTTTATCTTTTTTCATTTGCAGCCCCTTTCGAGACAAACGACACTTTCGACGTGACCCGTTAATGGGAATAAATCAACAGGCGTGACATCCCCCATTGTGTAGCCTTGCTTGATTAAGAGGGCGGCGTCGCGGGCGAGGGTGTCGGGGTTGCAGGAGATATAGACGATCCTCTCGGGCGCGAGCCGCGCCACATAGGAAAGGAGCGTAGGCGTACAGCCCTTACGCGGCGGGTCGAGGATCACCACATCGGGCAGGATGCGCTCACCGCGTGCGGCCTGGGCGGAGGCCAACAGCTTTTCTGTATCGGTGGCATCACCGCAATAGAAGGAGGCATTCTTGATGCCGTTTTCTGCCGCATTTTTCCGTGCACATTCCACGGCACTCTCCACGATCTCCACACCGATCACCTCACGCACCATGTGCGCCATCGAAAGACCGATACTGCCGATGCCGCAAAAAAGATCGAGGACCAGCTCGTCCCCATGCAGCTCCGCAAGCTCCGCCGCACGGCGGTAAAGCAGCTCGGTGGTTGCATGGTTTACCTGATAAAAGGATGCCGGCGTGATGGCAAGGCGCACGCCGCACAGCGTGTCGGTCAGATGATCCTTACCCCACACCACGCGATATTCCGCACCGCAGATGACATTTGTATTTTCACGGTTGATATTGATCAGAATGCCCACGATCTCGGGATGCGCGGCGCACAGGGCGGTCACGATCTCCTTTGCGTGCGGGAGGGTATGGCCGTTGATGACCAGCGTCAAAAGCACCTCACGCCCCTCGCTGTCACCGCGCAGATAGATATGGCGCAAAAGCCCCTCACCATCTTCCTCGCGGTAGGCGCGGATCTTATATTTTTCAAGCTCGGTGCGCAGAGTGGCAAGAATCGGTGCAAAGCGTGCATCCTGCAACGGACAGTTCTCTGCCGCTACCACCCGGTGGCTCTTAGGTGCATAAAAGCCGATCACAAGACGGCCGTCTTTATCCTCGGTCACGGGATACTGTGCCTTATTGCGATAGCCGTACCGCTCGCCTGTGGAAAGGAGAGGCAATATATTGACATCGGGCATTCCGCATTTACAAAAGACGGTGCGTACACGGGCAACCTTGAGTGCTTCCTCGTGTTCGGCACTGACAGATCGGTACGCACACCCGCCGCAGGAGGCGGCAGGACAAAGACTCTCTGCCCGATAGGGGGACGGCTCCAGAATGCGCACAAGGCGCGCCACAGCGTAATCTGCCTGCACACGGATGATATGCGCCTCTACCACATCACCGTCTACCGCACCGCCGACAAAAACGACGCGGCCTTCCACGCGGCCAACTCCAAAGCCGAGATTGTTGAGATCGGTGATCTCTATGCGGTGTACAGAATTTTTGGTCAGCATAACGATCGCCTCCCTCTTTCTAATTGCTTTTTCTATTATACTACATTTCTTACTCTTTTGCAAGTGCTTTCGCGCCGCACCCCCAAACCATGCAAAAAGCACTTGACAAAATTCCTCTAATTTGATATAATGGTATTGAAAACCAGATGTGATCAAGTTTTTAACAAACAAAAGGAGATATTTCTCATGGCGAAAGTAAAATCCGAGTATACGGTAAAGCCCGTAGAATCTATTAAAAAAATGCTGGCTGCAGCCGCAGCTGATGTTCCCGAAAAGACCATTTACCGCTTCCAGGAAAACGACACGATCCGTGACGTTTCTTACGCGGAATTCAGAGAAGAAACGCTGGCTCTCGGCCAGGCACTTTCCGCACTTGGTGTAACGGGTGACCACATTGCCATTTCTGCCGACAACTGCTACCGTTGGATCGTGGTATATCTGACGGTGTTGCAAAGCAAGGGCGTTTTTGTTCCGATCGACAAGGAGCTGCCCGAGGACGAGTTTATGCATGTTCTGCTTGACAGCGACAGCACGGTGATCTTCTACAATAAAAAACACGAGGAGATGCTCCTCTCCAACATGGAGAAGCTTGACCATATCCGCTATTTTATCGCGCTTGAAGAAACCGAGCAGACAGGTGACCGTTTCCTGACATTTGAGGCTCTTGTAGAGCGCGGCCGTGCTCTGCGCGCCGAGGGAAAGACCGACTTTGAGGACGAGGAGCGCGATCATTCGGTTCTTGCCATGCTGGTCTACACCTCGGGAACCACGGGTATCGCCAAGGGTGTTATGCTCTCCGAGCACAACCTTTGCAGCTGTGTATATTACGGCCTGCAGGTCTGCACGGCAGGCGATGTCGGACTTTCCGTCCTTCCCTATCACCACACCTATGAGGCAGTTCCCGGCCTGCTCGTTGCCATCCATTACCACTCCACGCTCTGCATCAACGAGAATCTGCGCACGGTTGCCAAGAACCTCGTTCTTTATCAGCCGGAATTTGTATATCTCGTGCCTGCCTTTGTGGAGGTCTTTTACAAGAAGATCTGGGCGAACGTAGAAAAGCAGGGCAAGACGCTTCTTTTCTCCGGACTGATCAAATTCTCCAACGCCCTGCGTAAGATCGGCATTGATAAGCGCCGCTCTCTCTTTGGCTCGGTTCTGAAATCCTTTGGCGGCAATCTCCGCCAGATCGTATGCGGCGGCGCACCCCTGCGTGCAGAGCTTGCCGATTTCTTTGAATCGATCGGCATTGATATTTACAACGGCTACGGTATCACTGAATGCTCTCCGCTTGTCAGTGTGAACATGAAGGGCATGAACGATCCCCGTACGGTCGGCATGCCGCTTCCCTGCGTGGAGATCAAGCTTGACAACATCAACGAGGACGGCAACGGCGAGATCTGCGTACGCGGCGACACCGTTATGCTGGGCTACTACAAGCGCCCCGACCTCACAAAAGAGGTGCTGGAGGAGGACGGCTGGTTCCATACGGGTGACTACGGCTGCCTGACCAAGAAGGGACAGCTGATGATCACGGGACGCAAGAAGAACCTCATCGTTCTGACAAACGGCAAAAACATCTTCCCCGAGGAGATCGAGGGCTATCTCCAGACCATCCCCTACATCGGAGAGGTCGTGGTCTTTGGCATCTGCAACAAGAGCGGACAGGAGGAGGCTCTTGGTGCCGAGGTATTCCTTAACGCCGAGAAGGTGGCAGAGCTGGGCATCACCAATCCCGAGGAGTCGCTCAAAAAGGATATGCTCCGCGTTTGTGCCGACCTCCCCGCCTACAAGCACATTGCAAGATTCTATATCCGTCCTGTGGAGTTTGAGAAAACAACGACGAACAAGATCCGTCGCTCCAGCCTCATCTTCCGCCAGGCCGTCAGCACCTTCTCCTCCGACCACTCGGACGAGGAGCAGTAAGCAAGCAAAAAAGAG
>JAZOOW010000132.1:0-4458 GCA_045655145.1 Eubacteriales bacterium
GCAAAAAAAGACAGCCGCACGTGAGCGGCTGCCTGAAATTGTAATGCGGTGCTAAGCCTTCGATGCCCCTTTAGGGGTTAAGCCAGTATTAGCCCCTTCTAGGGGCTGTGCAAGCCACCGGTTCAACCGGTGGTTTTGACTATAAGGGGTTTGCAATATGCACATCCAGTTGGTTAAAGGGAATTTCGATTCCCGCTGCGGCAAAACGCGCATGGATTCTTTCGAGAAGATCAAATTTTACCGTCCAGTAGTCGCTGTTTTTTGCCCAGGCACGGAGTGTGAAATCAATAGAGCTGGAGCCTTGACTTGAAAGGCGAGCGAAGGGGGAGGGATCCTTCAGCACGAGATCATGGCCGTTGGCCTCCTCAAGGAGAAGCTTTTTAACAAGCTCTACGTCTGTTCCGTAAGCCACCTGAAAGGTGAAGTCCACGCGCCGTGTGTCGTGTGTGGAATAGTTTTCGATAGGAGATCCCATGATGGTACCGTTGGGGATGGTGACCTCCTTGTTGTCGGGGGTGGTCAGTACGGTATAAAAGATGCCGATGTCAGCAACTGTCCCTGCGTGAGAGCCTGCGTCAATATAATCACCGATGCGAAACGGCTTGAAGATCAGGATCATAACACCGCCCGCAAGATTGCTAAGTGATCCCTGTAATGCAAGCCCTATGGCAACGCCTGCAGATGCAATGACCGCGATGACAGAGGACATCGGGACACCCAGAATGCCAATCACGGATACAAGAAGGAGAATATTCAGAGAAATGCTTAAAATGTTGATGAGAAAGTGAGAAACCGTAGCCTCTGCCTTGCTGATAAATTTGCTTTTCCGTACAGCCTTCATAAAGGCCTTTACGATCACACGCCCGATGACCAACACCAAGATCGCGGCGATCAGCTTGCCGCCTATAGAGGCTGCAAGAGAAACAAGCTCCTGACCGAGTGCGTTCCAATCAATATTCATTTTTTCTTCCTTCCTTTTTTCAGATATTAAATCTATTATAGCACCGAATCGCTTCAATGTAAATCATAGAAAACAAATGTTTACGGATTTGTAAAAAAAGGCTCGAGGAGCATCAAAAAGAGGAGTTAACAACTGTTAACTCCTCTTTTTAGGAGAAATTACTCTGCAGGAGAGAACATATCCTTACCAACGCCGCACAGGGGGCAGGTAAAGCTATCGGGCAGATCCTCAAAACGGGTGCCGGGTGCGATCCCTTCCTCGGGGATACCGGCCTTCTCGTCATATTCCCATCCGCAGGCTTCACAGACATACTTCATAATTAGGTCATCCTTTCTATCAAAAATTAATTGATTTTTTCAAAATCCGAGGCACCGTGCATGCACAGGGGGCATACAAAGTCATCGGGGAGGTTTTCGCCCTCGTAGACATATCCGCAAATGCGGCAGACGTACCCTGTCTTTTTGTCGGAATCGGGCTTCGGCTTAATGTTCTGGTGGTAGTAGGTGTAGGTCATGCTCTCTTTGTTGTTGATCACGCGCGCCTCGGTCACCGAGCAAACGAACATGCCATGGGTGTCAAGGTCGATATACTGCTCTACGTGGAGAGAGAGGAATGCGTTGATATACCGTGGGAGGAAAACAAGCCCATTGTCAGCACGCAGAACATCCATGTCCTTGAATTTGTCGGTGTTCCGTCCGCTCTGGAAGCCAAAGCGCTCAAAGGTCGAGAAGGGAGCCTCCACAGACAGGCAGTTGATGTTCATTTTTCCTGTATTTTTGATGACGTGGTGAGAATAGGATTCCTTGTTGATGGTAACGGCAATACGGTTTGGCGTATTTGTTACCTGCGTGACCGTGTTGACGATCAGGGCATTATCCTTCTTCCCATCGTGGCAGGTGACCGCATAAAGTCCGTATTCAATACGGAAGAGTGCCGTCAGATCGTTTTTGTCCGCGGTTTCACTTTGCTGGGCGCGATAATCGCGGCAAAGCTCCTCGGCGAGGCGTTTTAATGCGTCACCCGAGTCTGCATTCAGGGCGGAGAGGATGCTGACCGTTGTGTCGGTATAGGTGATATTCTTGCAGGGCTCGAGCATGCCGCGCATGACCTTGGCCGCCATGGGGGCCCAAGAGCCATTTTCGATCAAGGCAACCGTGCGGTTGGCAAAGTTGCGCTCTACCAAATGGTGAATGAAGTTGTGCATGAAGGGGAAGATGCCTGCGTTGTAGGTGGTGGTCGCCAACACCAGCTTCCCGTAACGGAAGGCATCACCAACCGCCACGGAAATATCCGTGCGTGCAAGGTCATGCAAGACTACCTGCGGACAACCGTTCTTTTTGAGCTCGTCTGCCAGCGTCAGAACCGCCTTCCTTGTGTTGCCGTATACCGAGGTGTAAGCGATCACGATCCCCTCCGACTCTACCGCGTAAGAGGACCACGTATCGTAAAGATGCAGATATTTTGAGAGGTCATCCCGCAAAACGGGACCGTGCAGGGGGCAGATCATACGGATGTCAAGAGAGGCGGCCTTTTTGAGGAGTGCCTGCACTTGTTTGCCGTATTTGCCGACAATGCCTATATAATAGCGGCGTGCCTCGTCCTCCCACGGCTCTTCGGTACCGATCGCACCGAATTTTCCAAAGCCGTCAGCCGAAAAGAGGATCTTGTCTGCGGTGTCGTAAGTCACCATGACCTCGGGCCAATGCACCATCGGTGCGGTTACGAAGGCCAGCGTGTGGGTGCCAAGAGAGAGCGTGTCGCCCTCGCCTACGGTGAGCTTCTTGTCCGAAAAATCTGCCCCAAAGAAGTTTTTCATCATGGCAAAGGATTTTGCGGTGGAAACGATCTTGGCATCGGGATAGGTCTTGGTAAACTGCACAATATTTGCAGAATGGTCGGGCTCCATATGCTGAACGATCAAGTAGTCGGGCTTGCGGTCGCCAAGCAGGCTTTGCAGATTGTCCAGCCATTTGTGCGTAAAGCGGGCATCCACCGTATCCATCACGGCAATCTTCTCGTCGATGATGACGTAAGAGTTGTAGGAGATGCCGTTTGGAACGCGGTACTGTCCTTCAAAGAGATCAATTTCGTGATCGTTTACTCCAACATAGTGTACGGTATCGGTGATTTTCATAGTAACATTTCCTTACTTTTTAAGATTACGGATGAAAGAGGGGGGGTGAATAACGCCCTCTTTCCAGCGTGGGGAAGGTGAACGGCGCGTAGGGTCCCGATGAAAATTTTCCGTCCGGACGGTGGCTGTATGAAAAGCTGCCTGCCGTTAAGGAGGGCTGAAGGGTATCCGAGCCTACAAGAAAATAGTTTCTTGTGGGGAAAGCACCGCTATCGTCCCATGTAACATCAACGGCGTACCATTTTTCGTTTTCCATCTGTACATAGTTCCAGGCATGAGGCTCTTCCTTGCCGTTTTGCATAGAGGTGCCCGCTACAACGATGCAGGGGATCTCGTAGGCATCACAAAGCAGCTTAAAGGCTCTTGCGTAACCGTCGCATACCGCCTCACCGTAAAGAAGGGCACCAACGGCATCGTGCGCGTTCTCGGCATCGGTGTCATATACGACCTCCTCACATAGCTTTTGGTGCATGGCAAGGAGTGTATCATAGCGTGTTTCGGATGCCTCCGGATAGGTGGCGATCTTGTCAGCAAAGGAGGAGAGAAGTGCCGTGGCCTCTTCGGCTGTGGTGATCGAAGCCTTGAATGTCAGGTGGAAGGTCAGATCGGTGGCATACAGGGTAATGGTGCCATCCCCGTTCTCCTCACGCACAGTTTTGATGCTGAAGGTGGATTTTCCCATGGCGATCCAGCAAATTTCCGGATGATCCATCGTCAATGCATCCAGCGCGGGTTGCACCAATTCCATCGAGGCATCCTTCATCTGTTGATTGAGAAGCTCTGCATCTACGCTACCGCCCGTAAAGGAGAGCGGGGAGGGCAAGGTGATCGGGATGCCGCTTGCATTGGTGTTGTCGCGGTAGATGGCATCGTATACAGCCCGTGAATTGTCCGTTAGCTGATCGTAGTAATAGCCGTGGGAGATGTTCTCCGATGGTTTCTCCGGCTCCGAGGGGCTTGTGGGCTGATCCTGAGGCCCCGGTGCATCGGTCGTAGTCGTTGCCGAGGTGAGAAAGCCAAGCCCATCCTTGCCAAGAAGGGAGCCTAGCAGCTCGTCACAGCCGGTAAACAGCAAAAGGCAGACGCAAAGGAGAAGAGAAATGATCGTTTTCTTCATGCAAAAATCCTTGTCTTGGAAGCATCGGCCTTGTGGCGGCCGTGCATTTTAATCACGGCGCTTGCCGCATTCGGGACAGAATTTGAAGGGTGTGTCTGCAACGTAACCGCAGTCGCAAGCATAGCCTTCTGGCTTTTTTGCACCGCAGGCAGAGCAGAATTTCCCCGTACAGGCGGCACCGCAGTCAGGGCAGGTCCACGCAGTCGGCTCCTCGTATTTCGTGCCGCATTCGGGGCAGAATTTTCC
>JAZOOW010000133.1:0-10295 GCA_045655145.1 Eubacteriales bacterium
TACATGGGCGGCACCTGCATGATCTCCCCGACAAAGCGGGAGATCACGGCGCGGACGGCGGCCTCATCGGGTATTTTATCCGAGGTGGCCAGCACCTTTCCCGTAATATCCTCGGTATCGGTTTCGCATCCGAGAAGAAGCTCGGCACGGTAATGCTTCTCCGAGGTGAGCAAAAACTCGCTTGCCTTGACGGCGCGACCGAGAAGCACGGGAAGGACACCCGTTGCCAAGGGGTCAAGCGTGCCTGTATGCCCTGCCTTTGCGGCAGAAAACAGGCGCTTTGCGCGGTTGACCACCGCTTGCGAGGTCATGCCGCTTTCTTTATTGATCAAGACAAGACCGCTTATGCTTTCCATAATTCCCTCTCACCGATCTGTTTTTTGTTTCGGGACACACGGGTCCCTGCTTTTAGGATTTTTGCCCCTCCAAACGGAGCAAAAGACGGGCAAGCGGCGGCACAAGAAGTGCGGTGGCCGCATTGGAGATGCCGTGCAAAATATCAAACGGAAGCCCGGCGGCGATCCACGCAAGCATTCCACGAAGATCCAGACTGAACATGATGGCTTGTGCGGGCGCGCAAAGGGCACCGAACAAAAATCCAAAGAGGCCGCATACGGCGACATATGCAAACGGCGAGCGCGCCCTTCCCCTTGACACCAAATGAACGGCAAAAAAGAGAATGGCCCAGACATACATATACATGACGACGGTGGAGAAATACGGATAGATCACCGCCTCCACAGCCACGAATACGTAGATGGGAACGAGTGCACGCCAGCGGTATACCACGGTATAGACGGCTATGAGCATGCTAACCAGCTCCACGCTTGGCAAAAAGGCCAGCATCTCCTTGGATACGATCAAAATAGCCGCCAGCAGTGCGTCTCTGACGAGTACACGCAGATGGCGATAGCGTAGCTTGTGTGTCATGCTATCCTTCCACAATTACCAGCCTACTTTATAGACGATGGCGTACGTGCCGCCATCTGTCACCTTAACGAAGGACGCGCCGGTGTCGGTCATTCTGTCACCGACGTAGATGCCCCACCAACCATTCCCCTCTGCGACAAGGCCTCCCGCGGAGGTGATGAAAAGCCCGTATGAGCCAACCTCTCCCTCTACGATGTCATTGTCGAGAAGGGCCCGATCCAGCATTTCGGCATCGGTTTTTACGGTATAGAGCGTCGCCTCGTTTTTGTCATTGACGACGGATACCGTGATCGTTTTGCTGCCCGTTCCGACGGATTTTGTTGCCACGATCGCGGCCTCTGTCGGGTTATAGGGCTCGGTGCATGCTCCCAGCATTCCCACTGCCGCAATCAGCAGAAAGGCAAGAAACAAGCAAGAAAAACGTGTTCTTACATGGTGTTTCATGTTTCTTTTCTCCTTAATTTTTGTTTTTCGGCTTGGCTCTGCGGTTGGACAGGCCTGTTGAACATCGCAACATAGCCGCAGACTTGCAGGGCAGGTATTTCGACTGACGGCGCACTCCTTACAGCCTTCCCGCTTTCACGGTGGCATCACCTCGCTTGCGGCGCGAGGGGCAATGAGCGCATGGCCGAACACGGCGACGGGTTCGTGCAGGAATCTCACCTGCTTCCGGTTTAAGCCCCGAGGGGCACCCCGACCAAGACATGCTTATTATAGCATACTGCACCGCGCTTTGCAAGAGGAGCCCCTCTCTTTTCCCCGCAGTGCAGACATGATTTTCCCTTCAAACGCATACAATTCAGGAGAAAGTTCTTTCCCCGAAAGGAGAACGCCATGACAAAAAAAGAAGCCGCGCCGTCCTCTCTGATCGCGCTCTTGGTGATTGCCTGTCTTTTATCCTTTTCTGCCTGCATACAGGTGCTTGGCGGATCGAATGTGCGCGCCTACACCGAAAAGGCACACCGCATGGAGGCGGCATGGGAGATCGGCGCGCATACCTATCGCGGGACGATCACCATTGCGGAGGGGGTAGGCGTACGGGATGCCTCCATTACGTATACTTCCCCTGCGGCCATGGCAGGAATTTGCGTAACACGTGAGAACGGAAGCGTGCGCATCTCGCTTGGTGATGCTTCTCTTTCGGGCGGAGAGGACCTTGCATCCGCGCTCTCTGTTTTTGACCTTTTTTCGGGTGACGACGGGGTAGTCTTATCCGAGGAGAACGGCTACACGGTGCTATCGCTGGGGGATATGCGCCTGACGGTCTTACGGGAGCTGACCCCGTGATGCCGTCCGCACAGGCGGCTAACTGCGCCGTCACGGTAGATCTTGCCGCGCTATGCAAAAACTACACACTCCTGACGGCACATGCAAATAAAAAAGCCAAAAAAGCACCCCGTCCGATCTGCGTTTTGAAGGCGGATGCCTACGGCCACGGAGCCGAGGCCTGTGCCGCCGCACTTTACAGTATGGGAGCAGACTTTTTTGCCGTGGCAAGCGTTGACGAAGGGGCAAAGCTCCGTCAGGTGCTTCCCGATGCGCGCATACTGGTGCTCTCCCCCGCCTTGCCTGCGGCACTTCCCTCTCTGATCCGCGCACGGCTTGTTGCGACGGTCGCCTCGGTCAAGGACATTATGGCCGTCAGGTCGGCCGCACGGGAGGCATGGCGGACGGGCACTTTACCGCGCGGGTGTTGCGTCCCCTGCCATGTGAAGCTGGACAGCGGCATGCACCGCCTCGGCTTCCCCGTCACACGCGCGGAAGAGGCGGAGAGGCTGGCTGACAGGCTTTCTCTCCTCGCACAGGAGGGCGGATGGCGTGCGTGCGGCGTGTTTTCTCACCTTGCCACGGCGGACGATCCCTCCCCACGCGGAAACGAGCTCCTTCTTGCACAGGGGCGCGCGTTTTTTCATGCCGCCGTCCTACTCCGCAGGCGTGGACTGTGTCCTCATGCGCACCTTGCTAACAGTGCTGCCCTCTTACGCTTTGGCGGAATGGGGCTGTGGGGATACCGCATGGGGATCGCACTGTACGGCATTCCACCATCGGAGGTGCTTCCCTTCCGCGGTGCGCTCGCGGGGATCCGTCCCGTCATGTCCATGCACGCGCATATCACGCGCATCTCCGTCCTGGAGCGCGGTCAGGGGCTTGGGTATGGAAGTGCCTTTGTTGCCCCCTGCCGCATGCGCGTGGCTACGGTGTCCTGCGGCTATGCGGACGGTCTTTTGCGTGCCGCATCGGGCGGCTTTCTTTCTCTGCACGGAAGAGCCGTCCGCATCATTGGGCGCATTTGTATGGATCAGTGCTTTCTCGCTATCGGTGATCTCGCGGCCAACGTGGGAGATCCCGTGACCGTCTTTGGCACGGATGCGGATATATCCGCACTGGCCGCCGCCGCAAAAACGATCCCCTACGAGCTCCTGACGCTCGCCTCCCGACGTGCCGCGCGATGCTATCTCCCATCATAAAAAACAGCCTCTTGGCGGATCTGCGCCAAGAGGCAAAATTTTATGAAAAGGGTAAATACCCCAAATGCTCAAGCAGGATCTTGGTTCCGAGCAGAATGAGAAGGATCCCGCCGCACATCTGTGCCAAAAAGCGGTAACGCATGCCAAATAGGTTGCCAAGCTTTACACCAAGTGCCGAAAGAAGCGCCGTGATCACACCGATCAAGCACACGGCAAGAAGGAGGTCAACCTGCAAAACACCAAAGGTGATCCCGACAGCAAGCGCATCAATGCTGGTGGCCACGGCCATGGGAAGCATGACCGAAGCGGCCAGAGAGGCATCTGCCCCCTCCTCCTCATGAGAAAAGGCCTCACGGATCATGCCGATGCCGATCAAGGCAAGGAGAATAAATGCAATCCAATGGTCAACAGAGGAAATATAGACCTCAAAGGCCGTTCCGAGAAGATACCCGATGGCGGGCATCAGGGCCTGAAAACCGCCAAACCAAAGAGCGCACACGACCAAATGCTTGATCTGCACACGCGACGTGGCCAGCCCCTTACAAACGGATACGGCAAAGGCGTCCATCGCAAGACCGATTGCCAAAAGCAAAAGCTCACCGAACTGCATAAAAAACCCTCATCACTTTTCTATAATACACCCCATTATAGCATATTTTCGTTGTTTGTCAAGTATCCCGACCTTGCACGCGGTTTCTTTTTGGCAGAATGTAAATTTTTTTGATTTAGGCCTTGTTATTTTCCGATGTTTGTTGTATAATGGGTATGTATTGTGGCAAAATCCTGTGTATTTTTGATTCATGGAGGTTCCTCATGGCTCTTTTTAAGAAAAAAACCGACGATGCTACGCCGTCTCTCGGCTTTTTCAAGCGACTGACCGCGCAGAAGACGGCTGAAATTTCTCCCGCTGACAAGCTGTTTTATCAGATCACCTGCGCCGCCGGTGCCTTTTTTGCGCTGGTGTCGATGATTCTGCTCCTTATTCAGCTCAGCGGATATGACCCCACCTATGTATGGTCTGCTATCGCCCTTGGTATCGGCTCCGTCATTTTCTATGCGCTGGCCGCGCTGCGCTACCAGTTCTCGGGCAGCAAGCTCGTCGCGCGTTTTGCAGACGCCTCCGTTTACTTGACAATCTTTGCTGTCTACACCCCCATCGCACTCATCCTTGTGCGTCAGGCTCTGTTTGAGAACGGCTCGATCGTGACCGGCTGGGTGACCTTTGGTCTTATCGCCCTCTTCTCGGTGGTATTCCTTCTGGTTTCCCTGATCACGACGGGCACTAAGCTCCGCATGACGGGCTCCTTCTTCTATATTTTGATGGCCTTCTCGCTTCTTTTCAGCATTCCCGATCTTCTCAACGCGTACTTCTTCTCGCATGTGCTGATGTTCCTTTTGATGATCCCGACCATCCTTGCCTTTGCGGCTACGCCGATCATCTTCTGGTTCTTTGACGGCAAGGCATGGCAGATGAAGGTGTTTTACATCCTGATGGCAGTCGGTACGCTGACCGCCTCGCTCATTTCCGTTATTTGGGCTTTCTGCGGTTGATCTGATCGCCGCATGCATTCGGGGAGCCGCCGTAGCGGCTCCCCGAACTGCCCTGTCGGAGCAGACAGGTCGCCAAAGCGCTTTTCTGAAAAATTTAATAATCCGATGGTTTCTGCGAGAGCAGTTTCATATACGGAGGGTTATCGAAGCGGTCATGAAAATTTGCAGTCGCGAGTTTCTGTAAATGCTCAAAATCCCTTGCTACGCTTGATCTTTTCGCACACCCGACGGTGCAGAAAATTATTCCTTCTAAAACTTTTTCTAAAAAATTGGCAAATCTAAAAACTTAATAAAAATGTTCACAGTATGCATCATGGAGGGTTATTTCGCCTTTGGCGAAGATACCCACACCCTTCGCCTGACAAGCAAGCTTGTCGATCTTCGGGCGGGGTATGCGAAGGGGATTCGATGAGTAAACTCATCGAGCCGCATCTCAGAAACTCCGTAAATATGGTGCACGCTGTTGCATCATATTTACGGAGGGTTATCGAAGCGGTCATAACGAGGCGGTCTTGAAAACCGTTTGCCTTCACGGGCGCGTGGGTTCGAATCCCACACCCTCCGCCATAGCGCGGCTCTTTGCCGTTAATTTGGCCGCAAGGGTAACCTTGCGGCCTTTTGTTTGAATTCGCGCAGGCGTGCAAGCGACCTGCGATAAGGAAGTAATACGCCATGAAAAAATTTGAAGGGGTCCTTCTCTGCACCGATCTTGACGGAACGCTTTTGCGGAACGACAAGACCGTATCCGAGGAGAACCTACGTGCAATTGCACATTTCAAGGCCGAGGGTGGTCTTTTTACCTTTGTTACGGGGCGGATGCCGCACTACGTGACCGAGCTTTACGAGCTGGTCAAGCCCAACGCCCCCATCGGCTGTATCAACGGCGGGGGCCTTTACGATTACCGCACGGGAGAATACCTGTGGGTGAGGGAGTTCCCCCGTGAGGGGCTGGATCTGGTCGAGGCGGTCGAACGTGATCTTCCCGATATCGGAATCATCGTCAACACCCTGCGGCACGTTTATCTCACCCGCGGCAACGCCGCCGCCGATGCCTTTTACCGCAAATCAAAGGCCGAGCGCCGCACGCTCCACTATCGCAGTATTACGGAGCCGATCGGCAAGATCCTGTTTTCACACAGCGAGGAGAAGCGTATTCTTGAGCTGGCAGCCTTCCTGAAGGCGCACCCCCTTTCCGACCGTTTTTCCTTTATCCGCTCCGAGCATACCCTGTATGAGATCCTTCCGGGAGGCATCAACAAGGGAGCCGTGCTCCCCCACCTTTGCGAGCAGGTTGGGATCCCCCTCTCCCGTATGATTGCCGTAGGCGATTATGAAAACGATACGGTCATGCTCCGCATGGCAGGTATCGGCGTTGCGGTGGACAATGCCCTGCCCTCCGTGAAGGCGGTGGCAGACCACGTGACCGTCAGCAACGAGAAGCACGCCATTGCACAGATCATTGCCGATCTTGAGGACGGCCGCCTCTCCCTGCCGCACATATAAAAGATCCCCCACCACAATTGAACAAGTCTGTTAAAAACGGTCAATAGACAACTCCCCTTGGTGTGCTAGAATTAAAGTACCATATCAAGGGGGTAATTTTATGGCAAGGTAACCTACACATTTGAAGCAATGCTAGGAAGAAATAGAGTCCATATTTTTTGCACACCCCCCTTGCAAAATACAGACACGCGTGCTATAATAATGAGGATATAGAGCAAGAGGAGGCCTTGTTTGATGGAATACCGTAAGGAGCATGACTCGATGGGCGAGGTCTTGGTGCCAAAGGAAGCCTATTGGGGCGCGCAAACGCAGCGCAGTCTTGAAAATTTCCGTATTGGAGCGCGCAAAATGCCCCGTGAGCTGCTCTCCGCCTTTGGCGTGATGAAGGCGGCCTCTGCTGAGGTCAACGCCTCCCTCCTTCCCATGCGTATGACAAAAGAAAAATGCACCGCCATCCGTGCCGCCACCGACGAGATCGGAAAGGGGCTTCTTTGGGAGCAGTTCCCTCTCTCGGTCTACCAGACGGGGAGCGGCACGCAAACGAACATGAACGTCAACGAGGTCATTGCAAACCGTGGCAACGCGCACGCAGGATGCCGCCTTTTGCATCCGAATGATGATGTCAACATGTCGCAATCCTCAAATGACACCTTCCCCACCGCCATGCATATGGCGGCCGTGCTGACGACCGAGGAGTGTCTGCTCCCTGTCCTTGGCCGCCTTATCGATACCCTCTTCCGTCTTGAGGAGGAAAACCGCGGTATTGTCAAAAGCGGCCGCACACATCTGCAGGATGCTACTCCAATCGGCTTTGATCAGGAGATCAGCGGCTGGCGTGCCTCGCTGGAGCAGGATGCCGAGATGATCCGCGCATCGCTCACCCCTCTCCGTCGCTTGGCACTCGGCGCGACTGCCGTGGGAACGGGGCTGAATGCACCCGCAGGCTTTGATGTGGCGGTCTGCCGCGCCATTTCCGAGATGACGGGCCGAGAATTTCTGCCTGCCGAGAATAAATTCCACGCCCTCACCTCCAAGGGGGAGCTGGTCTTTGCGCACGGTGCCTTGAAGGCGCTGGCCGCGGATCTTTGGAAAATCGCAAACGACATCCGCCTCCTTGCCAGCGGTCCGCGCTGCGGCCTTGGCGAGATCACGATTCCCGAAAACGAGCCGGGCTCCTCGATCATGCCGGGCAAGGTCAATCCCACACAATGTGAGGCGGTGACCATGGTGGCCGCGCGTGTCATGGGCAACGACACGGTCGTCGGGCTTTGTGCCTCACAGGGGAATTTTGAACTCAACGTCTTTATGCCCGTATGCATAGATGCCTATTTGGAGTCGCTCCGCCTTCTCTCGGATGTGTGCGATTCCTTTGAGAAGCACTGTGTGCGCGGCATCCGCCCGAACCGTGAAAAAATGAAGGAAAATCTTCACCGCTCGCTCATGACCGTGACCGCCCTTACCCCGCACATCGGCTATGAGAACGCGGCACGGGTCGTACATAAAGCCTACAACGAGGGAACCACCCTACGTGAGGCCACCCTTGCTCTCGGCTATCTATCAGCCGAGGATTTTGACCGTTATTTCAAACAGGAGGAAATCATATAATTATGGACATTTGTAAGGAATCTCTGAAAAAGCATGAGGAGTGGGGAGGCAAAATCGAGGTGATCTCCCGTGCACCCCTGCAAACGCGTGAGGATCTCTCGCTCGCCTATACACCCGGCGTAGCAGAGCCCTGCCTTGCTATCGAAAAGGATCCGTCCCTCTCCTTTACGCTGACGCGCCGCGGAAATCTGGTCGCAGTCATCACGGACGGCAGTGCCGTTCTCGGCCTTGGCGACATCGGCCCCGAGGCAGGCATGCCGGTCATGGAGGGAAAATGCGCCCTTTTTAAGACCTTTGCCGACGTGGACGCCTTCCCTCTCTGCATCAAAACGCAGGACGTGGATGAGCTTGTGCGCACGATCTACCTGCTCTCGGGCTCGTTTGGCGGCATCAATCTCGAGGATATTGCCGCACCGCGCTGCTTTGAGATCGAAAGACGGCTGAAGGAGCTCTGCGACATTCCCGTATTCCACGATGATCAGCACGGCACCGCTATCGTGCTGGCGGCCGCACTTCTCAATGCGCTCAAGCTGGTGGGCAAGAAAAAGGAGGCCGTCCGCATCGTCATCAACGGGGCAGGCTCGGCAGGCATTGCCATTGCCAAGCATCTCTTGAATCTGGGCTTCGTCCATATCGCCATAGTAGATCGCCGCGGCATCCTCTGTGAGGGGGATCCCACCCTCAACGAAGCCAAGGCAGAGATTGCCGCCCTGACCAATCGCACGCATATGCGCGGTCTTTTGGCAGATGCCGTAAAGGATGCGGATGTATTTATCGGTGTGAGCGTGCCGGGCGTCCTCTCCGAGGATATGGTACGAAGCATGGCGAAGGACGCTCTCGTCTTCCCGCTGGCCAACCCGACCCCCGAGATCATGCCAGATCTTGCCAAAAAAGCGGGGGCCCGTGTGGTCGGAACGGGTAGAAGCGACTTCCCGAATCAGATCAACAACGTTCTGGCCTTCCCTGGCATCTTCCGCGGTGCGCTGGATTGCCGCGCCTCGGTGATCAACGAGGAAATGAAGGTGGCGACCTCCTACGCGCTGGCCGAGCTTATTCCCGATGCTGAGCTTTCCGAGGAGAACATCATCCCCTCCGCGCTTGACAAGCGTGTGGCAGCGGTGGTAGCCGAGGCCGTCATGCGTGCCGCCCGTGAAACGGGTGTGGCGCGGATCTGATGCCTTCGTATCCCCGTCCCAAAAACATGCCAAGCATGCCTGAAGCCACAAAAGGAATACTACAGCAAAAGGAACCTCCCCTTTCTTGGTGAGGACGAAAACAGAGAGGCCATGACCGCCCTTGTCCTAAACGGCTGGATCGGATGCTCTGACCAACAACATTTTATACGCTTTTATAAAACAGAAAAGAGGCTCCCATGCTGATCGATTTCCATACCCACGCCTTCCCCGATAAGATCGCCGCGCGTGCGATCGACAAGCTCTCACATGCCTCGGGCGGCATGCAGCCCTACACCGACGGTACCAAAGACGGCTTGCGTGCGCTGATGAAGAAAGACGGCGTGGATATTTCGGTTATTCTGCATATTGCCACCAACGCGCATCAACAGAAGAGCGTCAACGATTTTGCTGCCGCCGTGCAGAATAAAACCGACATTTTTTCCTTTGGCTCTGTCTTTCCCGACAGCGAGGATGCCCTTGAAGAATTGGAACGCATCAAGTCGCTTGGACTTCTTGGTGTGAAGCTCCATCCCGATTATCAGGGCTTTACCGTTGACGACCCAAAAATGAAGCCGCTTTATCAAAAGATCTCCGCGCTGGGGCTGATCACCGTCTTTCATGCGGGCTTTGATTACGGCTTTCCCCCACCCTACGGTGCAACGCCCGAGCGCATGGCGCGCGCGCTTTCCTGGTTTGATTCGCCCGTTGTCTGTGCGCATTACGGCGGCCTGAACTGCAACGAGGGCGTGCTTTCCCTCCTCTGCGGCCGCGATAATCTTTATATCGACACCTCCTTTGGCTACGGTGCCATTCCACGCTACTATGCAGGAAAGATCATCGAAAAGCACGGTGCTGACCGTATCCTTTTTGGCACGGATGCGCCTTGGCATTCCCCTGAGATGGAGCTACGTCTCCTCCGAAGCCTCGAGTTGTCCGACGGGGATATGGAAAAGATCTGCGCGGGTAATGCACAGCGACTTTTGGAGATCGCGTAAAGGCCGCACTTGCGGCGGTCATTTGCCATTTCACAACACACGGGTGCCCTTTTGCAAAAGGGCACCCG
>JAZOOW010000134.1:0-6367 GCA_045655145.1 Eubacteriales bacterium
AAGACTGGTTTTAAGGAAAAATTACAGAACCCGTTTACGGGTGGCAGGTAACAATTGCATGGCTGGCAGGCCAATTGAAAGCGCACTTGTGCGCCGCCGGTAGTATTAGGGCTATGCCCGAAACTGAAATACCCCCCGCTACGCGGGGGGATATTTATTATGATCCAAAAAGGGTAAGCAAGCTTTCTGTTACATACACGGCGATCACGGCGGCAATGGCCACCACGGTCAGTCCATGCTTGCGTACGGCAAAGAGAACGGCAACCAGAAGTCCCACGGCGGCGCCGATCATGCTTCTCGTAGCATACAGCGCAGAGGGGATCGTCATGGCTGTGAGGACGGTGCAGGGAATATAATGCAAAAAGGAACGCAAAAATCTGTTCTCAATCGGACGGCGTACCGCCGCAAAGGGGATGGCACGGACAAGATAGGTCGAGCCCGCGATCACGAGAAGATAGAGAAAAAAGACCTCGTTCGTCATGCTTCGGCCTCCTCCTTTTCCTCCCGAAGCGGGAAGAGGATCGCACCCAAAACGGCCGCCGCGATCGCAGAGATGCTGACCGAAAGGCCCTCGGGCACGGCGGAAAGAACGGGAAGATAGGCAAACAGAAGCGAGAGAAGTGCCGCCACCGTCACGACGGCGAGCAGGGGCTTCTCGGAAACGGCAGGCGGTGCCACGATCGCGACAAACATTGCATAGATCGCAATGCAAAGCGCATCCATCAGGCCCACGGGAAGAATACTGCCAAGCAACGCGCCCGAAATCGTGCCGAGTGCCCATGCAAAATAGGGGAGCGTGGCCGTGCCGAAGAAAAAGGAACGGCGCACGGACGGCTCCTGTGCCGTAACGGCAAAGATCTCATCCGTCATGAAAAAGGCGAGAAGCCAGCGGAAAAGGCCGCGAAAGTGCTTGTCCGTTTTCTGTGCAAGAGATACCGACATGAAGGAATAGCGAACGTTGATCGTCAGCTGGGTGAGGAGCATGGGGAGATAGCCGTCCGGCACCATCATCTGTACACCTGCCAGCTGACCTGCGGAGGTAAGCGTGGTCAGCGAGATCAGAAGCGCTTGCCACGGGTAAAGCCCACAGGACACGGCCATGATGCCAAAGGTAAAGGAAACCGAGAGATACCCCAGGGCAATGGGGATGCCTGCCAAAAGGCCTCGGAGATAGCTGCTTTTCGTCATAAATGGGAAACCTCGATCCAAAAAGAAAAATACAGGAAAGGTAGCAAGGGAATTCCCCTTGCTACCGTGTGTTCAGCCTTCCTGATCGGCCTTCTTTTGTTTGTCGTCTACAAAAAAGGTGGCCTCCATGTCGGCAATATAGAGGGCAACTGCCAAGGGATAGGCGGAAAAGGCCGCGCTGACATTGCGGGCATCGCACTCGGCGGAGAAGCCCATGTGGTAGCGGATGGCAAAGGCCTCCTCACGGGTAAGGCGCATATAGCCTGTAATGATGTATACGGATTTTTCCCCGTGTCCGTAGGGGAGCTGATCGTCAAATTCATAATAAGGCACGGATTGCCAACGGCCGTCGGGGCCCTTGACGTTCCGTTGGCTCACCTTGTAGCAGTTGACCTTGCAAAGGTCGTGGAGGAGTGCCGCAATGGCAACCGTTTCCTCGTCGTAGGAAAGGCCGTATTGCTCCACGACCTCGGGGCGCGCAAGATAGCTTTCCAGTGCGCGGAAAACATGGATGCTGTGCTCGCAAAGCCCCTCAGGGCGCGAGCCGTGGTAGCGCGTGCTGGCCGGCGCAGTGAAAAAATCTGAGGCGGGCGAGAGAAGATACTCCAAAAGGCGGTCAGCCCCCTCGCGGTGGATATAACGCTTGTATAGCGCAACAAATTCTGATTTTGACGACATACGGGTACCCCTTTATTCTTTTTTCATCAAAACGGTACAGGCTTTTTCGGAGGAAGAACGCGCAAGGCGTACAGAGATGTACCGTAAAAAAATGATACCATGCCCGCCATACAAAGTCAAGCGTTTTTTGGAATTTTGTTTGGCTTTCCCGCCTCTTTTGTGTCGATGGCTCTTGACAAAATTCGATTTCATGCTACAATAAATAGTAGGATAGATCAACCTATGTTATTCACAAGGAGGTTCCTTATGAAATGTAAGAATTGCGGCAGCGAGTGGCATGCATCGGGAAATGTGAAGGCATGTCCCTTTTGTGACTATCTTTGCACCCTGCCGGAGGATGAGCTTGCCAAGATGTATGAGGCAGCTCTCGCGATCAGCGACGAGAATCGTGAGGAGAAGGCCGCCGCCTTTTACGAGGTAGCAGAGTACGGCTACGCCCCCGCGCAATACAGCCTTGGTCTTTGTTATGAGAAGGGAACGGGACTTCCAAAGAGTGAATCCATGGCATCGGTATACTATCGCTTTGCCGCCGAGCAAGGGCATGCCCCATCAGCCTTCCGTCTGGCACTTTGCCTTCGCCATCGGCATTTCGGCACGGCAGAGCTGGATATTTCCTATTTCTGGCTTCGTATTGCCGCAGAGCTCGGCGTGCCGGAGGCCTGTTGCCTGCTTGGTGATTGCTATGCGAAGGGGGAGGGTATTGCGGAAAATCCGCTCCGTGCCGCTTACTGGTATACCCGTGCCACCGAGGACGGCGATTTCTCTGCCGCCTACCGTCTTGCCGCCCTCTACCGTGACGGCAAGGGTGTCAGACAAAACCCCGCGTATCAGAAGTATTACGCAGAGATCGCCTATAACGGCGGCATCCGTGCGGCAGAAAGAATGATCCAGCAACTTGTGAAGCAGCGTGTTTTCTCCGAGGTGCCGAAGCGTATCGAGATCAAGAACCGTAACGAGGACCGCTTTGAGCTTGGTTACCGCGCCTACGGTGAGGGCAAGTATACCTTGGCCGTTATGATGTACCGCCTTGCCGCCGAGGACGGCTATGCACGCGCACGGAATAATCTCGGTATCTGCTACGAAAAGGGCCACGGTGTGCCGAAGGAGGAGGATACGGCCGTCATCTGGTACCGTCTTGCCGCAGAGGGCGGGTACGACACTGCTTGGATGAATCTTGGCGACTGCTATCTGTACGGCCGCGGAGTGGAGAAGAATGAGGAAGAGGCCTTTGCCTGCTATCTCACCGCTGCCAAAAACGGCTTTGCACACGCCCAGTATGTCGTGGCAAACTGCTATTACAACGCGACGCTTGTTGATCGGAATATCCAAGAGGCTATGGCTTGGTATGAAAAGGCCGCCCTCCAAGGGGATAAGGAGTCCTTGAACAGGATCGACGAGATCCGTACCGATATGACAGATCTTTATAACCGCGGCGTGGATGCCTATGAGCATGAGAATTATGCGGATGCCGTAAAATTCTATACCATCGCCTCCGAGTTTGGACACCGCGGCGCACAGTGCAACCTTGGCTACTGCTACCAAAACGGCCTTGGCTGTGAGAAAAACGAGCGGTATGCGGTGTATTACTACGCCAAGGCCGCCGCGCAGGACAGCGGCGTGGCCGAGCTGAATCTCGCGCTCTGCTATTTGCGCGGAGAGGGCGGGCTTACCTACCATTACAACAAAGCCAATGAGCTGCTTCAGCGTGCCGCCACACACGGTGCAGAGCAGGCAAAGGAGCTTTACAACCGTAATATCACCCAAAAGAAAAAGAAGATGGCGCGTCGCATCTACGCGATGTCCTGTGCCATTCTTGCCCGCGGCACGCAGGAGCTCGCGCTTGCTCTGCAATTCCGCCGTATCGCGGCCGAGATGGGGAATGCCCGTGCCATGTTCACCATGGGTAGCCATTATGAGTTTGGCTTTGGTGTTACGATGAATGAGGCCGTCGCCAACGAGTGGTACCGCCGTGCACATCAGGCAGGCTACCGTGCAGGCAGTCGCATCAAGAGTGCGATGCTGAAAATGATGAAGCGTCCTACAGGCTTCCGCCGTGCAGAGGCAGGGGAGGAAACCCCCGCTGCTTCGGTTGACGGCGAGCAGGAATAAATCAAAAGCACCCGTTTCACAGGAAACGGGTGCTTTTATGAGGAAGCCCCTCGCTGGGGGCTTCCTTTTTGTTTATTATCTTTTCTCAACCGAGAGGGTTGCCTTTTCGCCGTTGAGGCTCCAGGACTTGCTGTTGCCGCCGATGGTGCCGTATACGATCTCCACGGCGAGGACCTGCCGCATGACGGCCTCCTCGTTGCGACGGAGAATGTCTGCCAGGCGGTCATTATCGGCAATGCCTACGGAAATGCGGTCGGTCACCTCAAAGCCGCTATCCTTACGCATGTTCTGGATCTTGCTGATCAGCTCGTTGATAAAGCCCTCCTCGATCAGCTCCTCGGTCAGGTTGGTGTCAAGCACCACGGTCACACCGCCGTCAGCCATCGACTCGTAGCCTGCCTTTTTGGTCATCTCGATGAGGAGATCCTCCTTCGTGAAGACAAGTGCATCTCCATCCACCGTCAGCGTGAGCGTTCCGTTTGCCTCCAGCTCATCCATCGCGGCGTTGCCGTCCAGCGCGGAGAGGGCGGTGCGGATACCGCCCAGGTACTTGCCGTACTTCGGTCCGACCGTGCGGAGCTGGGGCTTGAAGCTGTAGGTCGTAAAGTCGCGTACGCTGTCGGAGAAGATCACCTCGCGCACATTGAGCTCATCCTCAATGATCGCAAGGAAGGATGCGGGCAGGGTGAAATCTGCCTTTACATACATCTTGCCAATGGGCTGGCGGTTCTTGACAGAGGCGGCATTACGGCAGGCACGACCGAGAGAAACGGCCGAGAGGACCTCCTTCATATGCTCCTCAAGATCGCGGTCGATCATGCTTGTGTCGGCGGTCGGATAGTCGCACAGATGCACGCTCTCGGGTGCCTGCTTGTCGTTTGTGCAGACAAGATTGCGGTAAATATCCTCTGCCATGAAGGGGATCAGCGGAGCCGCGAGCTTGGCAAGCGTAACCAGCACGGTGTAGAGCGTCATGTAGGCGTTGATCTTGTCCTCGGTCATCTCCTTGCCCCAGAAGCGGTCACGGGAGCGACGGACATACCAGTTGCTCATCTCGTCCACAAAGCCGTCAAGGGCGCGTGCGGCCTCGGGCACACGGATATTTTCAAGATGCTGATCCACCTCACCCACAAGAGAGGCAAGACGGGAAAGCATCCATCTGTCCATGACCGACAGGCTTTCACGGTTCAGTGTGTATTTGGTGGCATCAAAGCCGTCAATGTTTGCATACAGGACAAAGAAGGCGTAGGTGTTCCAAAGCGTGCCCATGAACTTGCGCTGTCCCTCCAGAACTGCCTCTCTGTAGAAGCGGTTCGGGAGCCACGGTGCAGAATTGGAATAGAAGTACCAGCGGATCGCATCCGCGCCGAATTCCTCCAGAGCCTCAAACGGATCGACGGCGTTGCCCTTCGACTTCGACATCTTCTGCCCGTCCTTGTCAAGCACGTGGCCGAGCACGAGGACGGATTTATAGGGCGCGCAGTCAAAGAGAAGCGTGGAGATCGCCATGAGCGAATAGAACCAGCCGCGTGTCTGGTCAACACCCTCGGAGATAAAGTCGGCAGGGAAGTAAGCGTCAAATTTCTCCTTGTTCTCAAAGGGGTAGTGCCACTGGGCAAAGGGCATAGCACCCGAGTCAAACCAGCAGTCAATGACCTCAGGAACGCGCGTCATCTCGCCGCCGCACTGCGGGCAGGTGATGGTCACGGCATCAATGTAGGGGCGGTGCAGCTCAATGTCGGCAGGGCAATTCTTGGACATCTCGCGGAGCTCCGCGATCGAGCCGATCGCATGGCGGTGGCCGCAGGAGCACTCCCAGATGTTGAGCGGCGTACCCCAGTAACGGTTACGGCTGACACCCCAGTCCTGAATATTTTCAAGCCAGTCGCCAAAGCGGCCGCGTCCGATGGATTCGGGGATCCATTTCACGGTGTTGTTGTTGCGAATGAGATTTTCACGCACGGCGGTCATGCGGATGAACCAGGAATCGCGTGCGTAGTAGATGAGAGGCGTGTTACAGCGCCAGCAATGCGGATAATCATGCTCAAAGGACGGGGCGGCAAAGAGCTTGCCCTCCTTATCGAGATCGATAAGCACCTTCGGGTCTGCATCCTTTACAAACACACCTGCATACGGGGTTTCGGGGGTCATGTTGCCATGCCCGTCCACAAACTGGATAAAGGGCAGATCGTAGTTGCGCCCTACGCGGGAGTCGTCCTCACCAAAGGCAGGTGCAATGTGTACGATGCCCGTACCGTCGGAGGTGGTAACGTAGCCGTCCACAGTCAAAAAGTGCGCCTTTTTCTTCTGCTTTGCGGCGGCCTCGCCCGTGCAGGCAAAGAGCGGCTCATAGGAACGGCCCTCAAGCTCACGGCCGCTAAAGGAGGCAAGC
>JAZOOW010000135.1:0-39102 GCA_045655145.1 Eubacteriales bacterium
AGCGGTGAATCCGTTCTTGACCTTGCTTATCAGCTCAAGGAAAAGGGCGCGCGCCGTGTATTCGTGTTTGCTACCTTCGGCCTGTTCTGCAACGGCCTTGAGAGAATGGATGAGGCCTATGAAAACGGCCTGTTTACCCGTATCTTTACATCCAATTTGATTTATCAAATGCCGGAGCTGCTTGCCCGTCCCTGGTATGCAAGCGTGAATATGTGTAAATACGTGGCTTACATTATCGACACGCTCAATCATGACCGTACGATCAGCGGCCTTTTGGATCAGTCTAAGAGGATCCATACGCTGGTAGATACACATAAGCTTAACAAATAACGGGTAAGGGGGCGCTAAGGTCGCCCCCTTGCATTTTTAGAAAAAGGGCTACTTCGCTGCTTTTTGCGAAAAGAGTTTACAATTTTGGCGGCAAACTGCCTAAAATTCTCTTGACAAAGCGGCGTATTTGTTGTAAAATGTTATATGCATTATTTTGTGTGCCTTTACGCGTGCGCGCGTGGGCGCTCGTTTCACCCCGTGCATTTTAAGGAGGAAGATATGAAGATCACGAAGATTGTCCTCGTCATGCTCTTGATTTTGGCGATGGCACTGGTGTCTTTTGGATGTAATCCCCCCGAGGACGATCCTACGACAAGCACCACGACCACAACAGGCGGTCAGCCCGGGAATCCATCGCAGCCCGGGAATCCCTCGCAGCCCGGAAACCCCGGACAGCCGAGCAATCCCGGAACAACGGTGACACCGGATACGACCAAGGACGGATTGCAGTATAAGCTCTTGAACTCAGAGACCTGTGCGATCGTCGGGTACACGAGTGATATCGCCGCTTCCGTCACGATTCCGGCAAGGATGACTGTAAGAGGTCTTGATGTGGAGGTCGTGCAGATATCTGCCGGTGCCTTTGCCAACTGCGAAAAGCTGACCTCTTTGACGATTCCCGCTACCGTATTAACGGTGGAGCGCGGTGCCTTTACCGGTTGCTCGAAGCTGGAAACCCTGCACCTTGCTTATGTGGGCGGTAGCGCAACTGCCAACAACTTTATCGGCTACATTTTCGGTGCGCGTTCCTTCTCGGAGAACGCCGCTTACGTGCCGGCGTCCTTGAAGACGGTCTACCTCATGGAGGATTGCCTGTCTGTTGCTCCCTTTGCCTTTGACGGTTGTAAGAATATTACCGCCATCAATATGAGCGATAAGCTGGAATCTTTGGGGGCATACGCCTTTGCCGGAACAGGACTCACAACGCTGAAAATCCCCACCGGCGTTACCTCGATCGGTGTCGGTATTTGTGCAGACTGTCCGCTTACATCTCTTGAAACCCCCTTCATCGGTGCCGATGCTATCGGTACCAAGAATTCCTATCTTGGTTATTTCTTTGGGGCTTCCTCCTATCTTGATAACGCCAAATTCGTTTCCGGTGATCTCTCCAATCTGAAGATCTATGACGGGTGCACCGCGATCGGTGACGGTGCCTTCTACGGGTGCGTCAAGCTCGCTAACCCCGACCTGCCCGCATCGCTCGTCAATATCGGCAAGGATGCCTTTGTCGGTACAAAGTTCTTTGATGATAAGCCCAACGGGCTTGTCTACATCGGACAGGAGGATGCCGTTCTTTACACCTACAAGGGTGAATTGACCGGAACCGATATCGTCATTAAGGACGGAACGGTTGCTATCGCAGCAGGTGCCTTCAGCGGTCTTGACATTACCTCGGTATCCATTCCGCTCTCGGTGAAAAACATCGGTATCGGTGCTTTCCGTGATACCAAGCTTGCGGAGATCACGCTTCCCTTTGTCGGAGAGACACCGGATTCTGCGAACAACTTTATCGGCTTTGTGTTCGGTGCTGCTTCCGTCGAGGAGCAGGTAGAAACAGAAGCAAGCCGTGTTCTTCCTGCTACGCTGAAGAAGGTCAGTCTGGCTGCGACATGCACCGAGATTGGAGAAAATGCCTTCTACGGCTGCAAGACGCTCACGGACGTGCATATCGGTCCGGCTGTGGAGAGCATCGCCAAGAACGCCTTCTTTGCTTGCGACTCTCTGGCAACCATTACAGTAGATATTGCCAACACTGACTATAAAACCGAAGGCGGCCTTCTCTACAACTATGAGGGCAATGAGCTCTTTGCCGTTCCGATGGCCATTGATGGGGAGATCACGCTTCTCGATATTGAGGAGATCGCACCCCGTCAGTTCCAGAACTGCAAGGGCATTACCGCGATCAATATGCCTGCTACGCTTCTTTCTATCGGTGACAGTGCCTTTGAGGGAGCAACTGCTCTTGCCGATATCGGCACCGTTCCTGCCAACATTGAAATGATCGGCTACAACGCCTTTGCCGATACCAAGTGGTACGATGATCTTTCCGATGGAATGGTCATTCTCGGTAAAACCGTTTACAGAGTGAAGGGTGCTATGGAGGATGTGGCAGTTCCGGACGGAATGCTCTATGTAACCGAGGGGGCCTTTGAAACCACAGGTGCCAAGACTGTTGCGATCCCCGCTTCGGTTAAGCGCATGGGTCTTGCGATTCTTCGTGACTGTACAGAGATTACCGAGCTTACGGTTCCGTTCCTTGGCGTATCTTCCGCGGATACGAACACTGGATTTGTCGGCTCCTTCTTTGGCGCTCCCAACCCCTTCCTTGCCGGGCGGTATGTGCCGGATGTGTTGACCAAGGTTGTCTTCCACGACACCTGCACGCAGCTTCAGAAGGAAGCTTTCAGGGGCTGCTCTGCTATTTCTGATATTACCTTTACGGATTCCGTTGTATCCGTTGCCAGTGATGCACTGACAGAAACGGCATACTTTCATAATCAGCCCGCTGGCACGGTGATGTACGTTGGCCGCGTGGTTTACCGCTACATTAAGCCCGAGCTTTCCTATAAGGAGTATCAGGATATGAGCGAGGAGGACTCCACGGTGGTCAATCCTTATCATGTCGTGCTGCGTGAGGATACGGTTGCCATCGCTGATGAGGCCTTCCGTTCCTCTGAAATTCGTTCGGTTCGTATTCCGGACACGGTTACCTACCTTGGTGTCAGCGCCTTCCGCGGCTGTACCTCGCTTGAGACCGTGCGGTATTCTGCCAAGCTGGAGGTGCTTAGCAACTACGCCTTTGAGGGCTGCAGCAAGATCAAGAACGCTTACGTGCCCGGCACGGTTAAGGTAATCGGCGGTGCCGCATTTGCCAACTGCACGGATCTCGCGGTTCTTTATCTTGAGGAGGGTATTGAGGCTGTTATGGACAACGCCTTTAGCAAATGTGGAATCAGCTATGTTCACTTCACGGGTGCCGGACGCGGTACAGCGTGGAACAAACTGATCAACTCCGATCTGTTCTCCGAAACAGGTAATAAGGTTGTGGTGGCAGAGGGGACTAGGGTGTATTTTGACAAAGTGGATGAAGCAGGTGTTGTTATTGAACCTTGCTTCACCTTCCCTCCATTTTGATCCTAAAGTCAAATAAATAGGAGAAAAGGGGTCTCACGCATGTGAGGCCCCTTTTGAAAGAATGAAGCAGGCATCGAAAGATGCCTGCTTCATTCTTTGCTTTGTGTCAAAGGATCTCAAATTTGTAGCCTACGCCCCAAACGGTTTTGAGGATCCACTTGTCAGAAACGCCCTCCAGCTTTTCGCGCAGGCGCTTGACATGGACGTCCACCGTACGGGAGTCACCGAGATAATCAAAGCCCCATACCTTGTCAAGGAGCTGGTCGCGCGTAAATACGCGGTTGCAGTTCGAGGCAAGGAAATAAAGCAGCTCTAACTCCTTTGGCGGAATATCGATCGACTTTCCACGGAGCTTCAGCTCATACTTTTGTAGGCTGATCTCAATGTTCTCAAACTTGATAATTTCCTCATCAGCAAGACTGCCATGCGCATGGTAACGGCGCAGAACTGCTTTGATGCGGGCGGAAAGCTCCTTCATGTCAAAGGGCTTCACGATAAAGTCGTCAGCACCCAATTCAAGGCCGAGAACCTTATCAAAAACATCTCCTTTGGCGGTGATCATGATCACGGGCTTGGGTGAGATCTCACGGATCTCGCGGCAAACCTGCCAGCCGTCCTTTTTGGGCATCATAATGTCCAGCAGAACAAGATCAGGCTCGTAGATCTTGAAATAGTGGATGCCCTCGATGCCGTCGTTGGCGGCCTTCACTTGATAGCCCTCCTTCTCTAAATAAAGGGTGAGCATTTCGCGGATGTTGGGATCGTCGTCTACGATCAACAGCTTTGTATCCATGAGAACCTCCTTAAATGTTAATTTTGACAAAATTTATCAATCTTCACAATTGTATTATAGCACAGAAAAACAAAAAATGTTGTATGATTTGTAAATAAGTAAAAAATTTTCAAAAATACAGGAAAAACAAAAGAAAACAGCTTTGGGGCTTGCTATTTTTCGGGTTTTGTATTATAATGGAAGGGAAATCAAACGGCTACGCCGTATCAATAGGGGAATGATTATGAAGCTTGGTATCGTAGGTCTGCCGAATGTAGGCAAAAGCACACTGTTTAATGCACTCACCAACGCAGGGGCGGCATCTGCCAACTATCCGTTCTGCACCATCGATCCGAATGTGGGCGTCGTCGCCGTGCCGGACAAGCGTTTGGACGCCTTGGCTACCATGTACAATCCGGAGAAGTACACGCCTGCCGTTATGGAATTTGTCGATATTGCAGGACTTGTCAAGGGTGCCTCCAAGGGGGAGGGGCTTGGCAATAAATTTCTTGCCAACATCCGTGAGGTCGATGCCATTCTGCATGTGGTGCGTTGCTTTGAGAATGATGATATTATTCACGTAGACGGCAAGGTGGATCCTCTGCGTGATGTAGAAACCATCAATCTGGAGCTGATCTTTGCGGATATGGAGGTGGTTGAGCGCCGTCTTGACCGTGTCCGCAAGCTTGTCAAGAATGATAAGTCCTTGACTGCCGAGGTGGCCGTTCTTGAACGCATTTATGCAACGCTTGAGGGCGGTGCCTGTGCGCGTACGCTGGAGCTTACGCCGGAGGAAATGACTCTGGTGGCAGAGGCGCGGCTTTTGACCTTGAAGCCTGTGATCTATGTTGCCAACGTGGACGAGAATGATATAGCAGGTGCGCTTTCGGATAATGCCGCGTATGCGCAGCTGAAGGCGCACGCCGCCACGGAGAATGCGGGCTTGATCGCCGTTTGCGCACAGGTCGAGGCGGAGCTTTCGGATATGGAGGCCGGGGAGAAGCAGGAGTTTCTCACCGACCTCGGCATAGAGGAGAGCGGACTTGATCAGCTGATCCGTGCAGGATACGCACTGCTTGGACTGATCAGTTATTTAACGGCAGGCCCCAAAGAGGTGCGCGCCTGGACGATTGAAAAGGGAACACGCGCACCCCAGGCGGCAGGTAAGATCCACTCGGATTTTGAGCGCGGATTTATCCGTGCGGAGGTGGTATCCTTTGAGGATCTTATGCGTGAGGGCTCTATGAACGCCGTGAAGGAAAAGGGGCTCCTCCGTTCCGAGGGCAAGGAATATGTGATGCAGGACGGCGACGTTGTTCTGTTCCGCTTTAACGTATAATACTAAAAATGCTCCGCAGGAATGCGGAGCATTTTTAGTTTAGGGGATATAAGCAGGGCACTGTGTTCTCACGGATCTCCGCGCGGGCAGAGAGGAGGGAAAGCAGACGGTTCTCCACGCGGGTAGCACCGCCGGGGAGAAGAACATGCCGTAAATCACCGCAGAAGGTGGGGTAGGCGATCTTTTCGTGCTCGGTAATGCCGTGTTGTCCAAAAATCAAATGTCGGCTGATGGCAACCGAGGAGGCGGCCGTCTTTGCGACGGAGGATTCTGCCATTCCTTTCCCAAGATAGGTAAGCGTGGTGCATGGGCTTTTAACGGTAAGGGCTGTCGTCTTATGCGTGCTTTCCTTGCGGGTGCCGCTTTTGTGCGGAATGAGCGTCAGATCCCCAAAGGATATTTCCTCGTAAGGGAGGTAGCGGTAAACCGAAATGCCGCGATTTTCTGCCATGCGGCACAGCTCGCGGTAGAGTGCTTCCTCGTCTTCACTTTCGGGCGTTGGCAGATATAGCGCGCGCAGCATGAAGCTCGCCGAAATGCGCGCAAGGGTGCTCGTGTGCCTTGTGTGGTAATGAGAAAGCATGTAAGCGGAAAGCTCTGTTGCGTGTGCCTCACGAAGCAATGCCTCTGCCGTTTCTGTTACGGCCGATCCGCCGTAGGTGGCATCATACAAGAGAGTGTTCCCCTGTGATGTGACGAGAACAAGGTCGCCGTTTGCGGAGGCTGATGCGTAGCCAAAGCGATCTTCTGTATAAACAGGATGCGCACAGACTGCAAGCGTGATGCCGGATATGCCGATCAGGAGGAGGGTGGAGAGCAAAAGCCGCTTGCCGCTTGTGCGGAAAAAGCAAAGATATAGAAAAAGTGCGGCAGTTCCCAAAAGCATCACGACCGTGAAGGGAAGATAGCGTGTGTCGAGCAGGAGATGGGGAAGCTTGGCACATTCTGCGGTAAGGTGGAGGAGGGTGTTTCCAAGGGCGGAGCAGGCATCCCCGAGAAAAAGCGAATTCCCGAGAAGAAGCACCGGTACCGCGGGGATCAGATAAAGGGAGAAAAGCGGAACGAGGAAGAGGTTTGCAAGCGGTGCGATCCAAGAGATCTCTCCAAAAAAGAGGGAAATGGCCGCAAGGGTTGCGGCAAAGGCCGACAGTCCCACCAAAAAATTGCCCTGCAAAAGACGCCAGGCACGCCGCACACCGCGTGCCTGCGCTCTCCCTTGCGAGGACTCGCTGTAGATAAGAATGCCAAGCGTGGCCGCAAAGGAAAGCCAGAGTGAGCAATCATAGATCGCATAAGGAGCAAAGAGAAGAATGAGTGTAACGGCCAAAAAGAGCGAGGTTACACTGTCAGCCTGCCGCGCAGCAAAGAAGGAGAGGGATAGGGCGGCGGCCATGATGCCTGCACGCAGGATGGACGGAGTCAGTCCTGTCAGGAAGATGTAAAACACAAGAAAAGCAATGGAAATGAGGAGCTCTGCGCGGCGCGGCAGGCGGAGCCACACAGAAGCGGTGTGTAGAATGACCATCAGAATACTCAAATGCAGGCCACTCAAGGCTAGAATATGTGAGATGCCAAGCCGCCTAAAATCCCGTGTGACCGCATCCGGCAACAGATCGCGCGTGCCGAGAAGCATGGCACTCATCAGCTTGCCGGCATCCCCTTGTACAGCATCGGTGATGCGTGCAGAGAGGCTATCTCTGTAACTCTCCATCTGGCTTTTTGTGCGGAGGAGTAGAGATTGGTTCTTTCCAAGATATGTGGGTGCTGTGTCCGTCTGCATACGGGCCATGATGCCGTCTGCCAAAAGATATTTGTCTGTACCGCCGTAACGCGCATCGATCAAAGGGGTAAACACCCCCGCAAGGGATAGACGGTCGCCTATCAGGAGCTCGTCTGTAGAGGTGTCGCAGGACACCGATATGGTGATATGGCACTCCTTCCCATCAAGCGTGTCACAGGCAAGAGTAAAGGCCGCACCGAAATCTGCTTGATAGACAATGTCGGTCACCGTACCCGTTACCGTTACGGACTTGTTGCTTTGTGCCTCATGGCGTAAAAGCGGAAGGTCATAGGAAGCAAGGCCAAAGATCTGCCCGATCACCGCCACCGCAAGAATGACAGTCAAAAAGCGCGGTCTGCGTGCAACGAGGAAGCGTTTCTTCTTCAAAATAAGGATGAGAAGCGCAAAAAAGACAAGCATCGCAGAGAGGGAGAGCTTTGCTGCGGTGCTTGTCAGGGAGGCGGCGGTTAAGGAGATGATAAAGATAAGAGAGAGGGTTGCCAAGGGGCGGTTTTGAAGTAACGGCATGGCGATCTCTCCTTTTTGTCATAGACGGGGATGCATCTTAATTTTGTCTGTTTTTTATAAAAAGAGGACACCCGTGTGTCGTGAAAAAGGATGTCCTCTTTGTTTTTTAGGGTACCCTAGGGGGAATAGGGAAAGCGGTCAAGCTTGCAGGCTTGCCTCTGCCGGAGTGGGGGTCTCCTTGCTCTGCTCCTCTGTGGGAAGCTCTGTGCGCAGGCAGGCACCGCGCGGAATGGAAAAGCAGAGTGCGCCGGGTACCGACTCGATCTCGACAAAATCCGTCATCTCCGGCTCGCCGTCCGCACAGATGTTGGTGGGATGATCAAAGGTGATGCGGATCTTATCTGTCTGCATATATCGGATGTAAGGGGCGATGGCGGGGTTGTCAAGGTGCGTTCCGTTTTTATAGGAGCTGACCATGCCGAGGAATTTTACGCGCGATAGCTTGTTGACAAGACAGACATCAAAAAGTCCGTCGGTCAAAGAGGCACGGGGGGCAGGCTGGAAGCCGCCGCCGTAAAAGGATCCGTTCGAGAAGGCGGTAAGCAGGAATTGGTTTTCAATAATACTTCCGTCAGCAAGCTCGATCTTCATCTGTGTGCCAAAGGGCTTGCAAAAGGTGATGGCTACGCCCGCTGCGTATGCAACACCGGATGGAATTAAGGGGCTTCGCTTGATTTCACTCGTCTTGATTGCCGCGGCACAGTCAAAGCCGATGTTGACGGCGTTGAGGGCAAAGCGGTCGTTATAACGGAGAAGGTCAAGGGCTTTTGCCTCACCGTCCAGCTGACGGTCAATATCAAAAAAGTTTTCAGCCCCTGAAAAATTGCGGGCAAAATCGTTGCCCGTCCCGATGGGAATAACCGCAAATTCCGCATTGGTGGCACGGGGCGCGCCGTTGATCACCTCGCAAAGCGTTCCGTCACCGCCACACGCATAAAAGCGATGACGCTCGTTACTCCGAAGCGATGTAACCGTGCGGACATATTCCGTGGCATCTCCGGGGCGGGTGGTGATGTGCAGCTCATAATCCACGCCGCGTAAACGGCAAATGCGGTGGATCTTACGAATGAGCGCATCCGTGACCTTACCCTTTCCGGCGGCAGGGTTGACCAAAAAATGATGTGTCATAAAAAACCTCTTTTCAAAAAAGACGGATTGTGAACAGACCAAGAGTTATTATAGCACAATGTATGCGGTTTGTCAAATCAAATCGAAAAAGAGGCGTCCGCACGCACGGACAAAGCCATGGTCGGACGCCCTTTTTTTACTTCTTATCTGCGGCGGCACGGATCATATCGTAATAGGTGCGTGCGGCCTGCTCGTTTTTGGTATTGCCGAATGTAAAGTAGCGGCGTGTGCGCAGATCATCCGGAAGATACTGTTGCTTGACATAGTGGTTTTCATAGTCGTGCGGATAGACATACCCCTTATAGAGCGGTGCACGGAGATGCACGGGCGGGAGCGTGCCGCGGCCTGCCGTAACATCCTCCATGGCGGCATGATAAGCGAGGTACGCGCTGTTTGATTTCGGTGCTGTTGCCAGCGTGATGACGGCATTGGAGAGAGGGATGGCGGCCTCGGGAAGGCCGAGATCCTTAGCACTCTCCACACAGGCACGGGTGATGACGGCGGCAAGCGGGTAGGCCTGCCCGATATCCTCACTGGCAATGACCTGCAAACGGCGGCAGGCCGAGAGAAGATCACCGCCTGCCAGGATGCGTGCCAGATAAAAGATCGCCGCGTCGGGATCCGAGCCACGGATGGATTTCTGAAGGCCGGAGAGAAGATCGTAATGCACGTCACCCACCGTGTCGTAAGCACCGCCAAGCGCGGGGGCAAGCTCCTCCGCGCCCTCTCGCGTGATCACCGTGTCGGCGACGTAGTAGGCATTCTCTAAAATGCCGAGCGCACAGCGCACGTCGCCCCCTGCCCGTTCTGCAAGTGCCGTCAGAACATCGTCCTCGGCGGTCTTTTCTGTCTTATTTTCCTTGTTCAGGAGTGCAAGGCCGCGCCGCATGGCGGGCAGACATTCTGTCGGAGATACCGGCTTGAAGGTAAAGACAGAGGAGCGCGAGATCACGGCGGAGTAGATGGTCGCATAGGGGTTTTCCGTCGTGGAGGCAAGCAGGGTGATGCGTCCATCCTCCATGTATTCGAGGAGGGACTGCTGCTGCTTACGGTTAAAATATTGGATCTCATCAAGATAGAGAAGCACACCGCCCGCCCCAAAGACATTGCCGGTCGAGGCCGCAACCTCCTTGACATCCGAAAGAGAGGCTGTGGTGGCATTGAGGCGATACAGCGGCAGTCCCGCGTGGGCGGCAATGATGGAGGCGGCGGTTGTTTTTCCCGTTCCGGGAGGACCGCTGAAGATCATATTGGTAATGCGTCCCGCGTCCAGAAGACGGCGCAGAACACCGTTTTTTCCAACAAGATGACTTTGCCCGACCATATCGTCAAGCGTTGTGGGGCGCAGGCGGTCGGCAAGCGGTTTTTGAGCCATAGGATATTCCTTTCTGCAATAGATAGGTTGTAGAGGTCAGGAAACGGTGCTTTCCTGTATGCGGAAAAGGCGATCCACCTCGCTTCGGAGTGCCGCGTGTGCAGGGGAGGTGAGATGGGGGTCGTCGGCAAGCGTGGCACGCGCTTCACGGGCGGCACCTTCCATCAGCGCGGCATCGCTGCACAGGTAGGAAAGGCGGAGCGAGAGGCCTCCGCTTTGGCGGAGAGAGGCATCATAGGCCGAGGCAAAGAAATCACCGGGGCCTCTTTGTGCAAGATCCTGCTCTGCAATGGCATAGCCGTCATAGGTGGTGCGCATGACCTCAAGGCGTGCGCGCGCCGCGGCCCCCTTGGCATCGGATACAAGCACGCAATAGGCCTTGCGTGCGCCGCGTCCGACACGGCCGCGCAGCTGGTGAAGCTGTGAAAGACCAAATCGCTCTGCGTTTTCTACGATCATGAGCGTGGCACGCGGCACATTGACACCGACCTCAATGACGGTGGTGGATACGAGGATGTGCGTTTCTCCCTCGGAAAAGCGGCGCATGACGGTATCCTTTTCGGCGCTCTTCATTCGTCCGTGTAAAAAATCGACCGCAAGATCGGGAAAGACCTCCCGAAGCTCGGCGGCATAGGTCGTGGCGGCATGCAGGGGCGGCGTGTCCTCGCGCAAGGAGAGAAGATCAAGGCTGTCGAGCGGAAGCTCACCGCGCGTGGCATCTTCCTCCTCCTTGTCCTCTACCGCCGGACAGACGACATAGACCTGTCCGCCTTCCTTCACCTGCTTGCGGATAAAGGCGTAGAGACGCTCACGGTAGCTCTCATCCACCACATAGGTAGCTACGCGTTGACGGCCGGGCGGCATTTCATCAATACGGGATATATCCAGATCGCCGTACAGGGCAAGTGCCAGCGTACGGGGAATCGGTGTCGCACTCATGACCAAAAGATGAGAGCCCGCTCTTTTTTCCTTCAGATCGGCGCGCTGGCGTACACCAAAGCGGTGCTGCTCATCGGTAACGGTCAGACCAAGGTTTTCAAAATGCAGCTTGTCGCTCAGGAGCGCATGCGTGCCGATGAGCAGGTCGATCTTTTCCTCACTCTCACCTGCAACGGCGGCGCGGATGCGTTTTTTCTCCTTTTCGCTCGTCGCTCCCAAAAGAAGCTCCGTGCGGATGCCAAGGCGATCAAGGAGCGGAGCAAGATCTGCATGGTGCTGTCTTGCAAGAATTTCGGTAGGCACCATCAGGGCGGCCTGGTAGCCTGCGCGGGTTGCCGTGTAAATGGCGGCGGCGGCGCATACGGTCTTGCCGCAGCCCACATCCCCCACCAGAATGCGGTTCATCGGCGGCCGATCAAGCCCCTCCATGTCGGCACGGATTTCATCAATGACGCGTGCCTGGGCATCTGTCAGCCGATAGGGAAGGAGGTCGGTCAGCGGCCGAAGATCGGCAGGCGGGCAGGAGAGGGCGGTGTTTTCCGCACGGCGATTGCGCGACAGCCCCATGCCGAGCGAGAAGCAATAGAGCTCATCAAAGACCGTGCGGCGGAGTGCCGCAGACAAAAGGTCAGCGGATCGCGGCGCATGGATGTTCATCAATGCATAGGAAAGGGTGGGGAAACTGTATTTTTGTCGGATATCCTCGGGCAGATGGTCATTGAGGGTAGGTAAAACCATGCGCAGGGCGGTCAGCACCGCCTTTTCGACAACCTTTTGTGAAAGACCGTCCGAGAGTGGATATTTGGCAACAAATTCGGGAAGCTCTCCCGTGGGGAGCACAGGCTCATAGGTAGGGGAGGTCAGTTGAATACCGCCACGCCCCCGTGTCAGCTTGCCGTAGAAGCGGAAAAGCGCGCCCGTGTGGAAAACATCCTTGACATAGAGCTGATTGAAAAATACGACCTCCACGCTGCCGCTATCGTCAAAGGCGCGAAAGCGCGTGACCGACATGCCGCGGCGGACGGTTGCATGGCGCGGCTCGGAGGCAACCGTCAGGAGAAAGGAGCCAACCTCACCGTCAAGGCGCGCAGACAGGAGGGAGATATTGCCGCGATGCTCATAGGCGCGCGGAAAGTGAAATACAAGATCGCGCAGTGTCTGAATACCCAGCCTTGAAAAAGCGGCGGCACGGGTGGTCCCGATGCCGGGCAGGTCGCGCACAAGGCTTTGTGCGTTCAGGGGTGCCTTCATAGCTCTCCTCCTCTCATATACTTTCTTTTTATTTTACACCCAAAGCGCGCATATTGCAAGTTTTTTTTGGAAGTGGCAAAAAAAGCGGAGAATTTTGGAAAAAAAGAAGAAAGTTTACAAGGAACTGTTTACAAAAGCGGCATCTTCTGCTATAATAAGATGAATACCTGTCAAAATATAAGGACAAAACGCGGAAGGAGAGTATTCGTTTATGCATGCAGGGGAACATACGCGTAAGCACATGTGGCTTACCCTTTTGACCTTGGTGATCGGATATGCCATATACGGTGCGGTTGCATCGATGGGGCTCTCTCTCCTCTTTTTGGTCCTGACCGCCCTTCTTGCTGCCTATCAGGCAACTATTGGCAGGCGGTGCCATCCCGTTCTTTGTATTCTGCCTGCCCTCGTTTCGGTCGCGGTAGCCCTTTTCCTGTCACCCACGGTAGAAGCAGGTCTTCTTGCGCTTGCCGCCTTTATCCTTGGGATCCTCTTGGGAGAGGGGGCCCGTCGCGGTGAGGGACGGGCCATGCTTGCCGCCACGGCAACCGTAGGACTTTTGGCGGTCTTGGTTGCACTGGGGGCGTATCGTCTCCTTTTGATCTCACAGGAAACAGGTCAGACGGACATCCTCGCTTGCTTGCATGATACCTTGACCGACCTGCGCAATACCTATGCGGAATTTCAACGGGAGGGCATCAAGTTTGTCGCATATTTTGCAGAGCAAGCGGGTGAGATCTACCCCCTGCCTACCGACGGGGCATTGCTGAAGGAAGCGTCCTATGTGATGTCGCTCATGCCGGGCGTGCTTCTGCTTTTGTGCAGTGCATATGCGCTGGGCATCACCTATCTTATGCAGCTTTTTGCCATGGCGGCCAATGATCGAAGCCTCTTTTCACGGAAAAATGCCGTGTATGAGCTGTCGGCGGTGTCTGCTGTTCTGTATCTCTTGGCACAGCTTATTCTCCTGTTCCACAATCAGCCCTCCTCCGTGCTGTCCTTGACCTGCATTAATACGGTAATCCTTCTTTGCCCGATGCTTGTCTTTGCAAAATGCAGAGATCTGCCACGTCTTTTTGGTTTCCTTCGGCGCTTTACCACGGGTGGGCTGGATTTCGCGGTGTGGGGGATCCTCACGGTGATGTTCTTCGTGCTTTATCTATCCTATCTGCTGCCGATCCTAGCGATCTGGCAGGCGATCTCTATCCTGAGGAGCATGCTTGCGCCCTCCCGTGCAGACGGGCCGCGTTAAGCCTGCAGAAAGGTGTTTTATGCAAAACAATCAAAAACGCATCGCCACGCGTCTGGATGTTGTTGTATGCGTGGCACTTTCCCTCCTGTTCACCGTCATATTCGGCTTTTGGGTGTCAGAAACGGAGATCCTTCCGCTTCTGGCTATGTTGAGTTGCGCCTTTGCGTATGCATTCATGCTGTTTGTATGGGTCGTCCTGCGTATGCGGACGGAGAGTGTTTGCAGCACGCGCCGCCTGCATGAGGCCTTTGGCGACGATTTGGAAAAGGCCTTGACAGAGCTTCATCAGCCGGCACTGCTTTGTGATGAGAACGGCAGTATCCTGTGGTGTAACGCCATGCTGATTCGTATGATCGGCCGCCGTGATCTGATCGTAGGAGCCGAGATCGATGACGTTTGCAGGATCTCCCCGGAAAAGCTGTGCCACACAGATAACGTACAGGATATCGTTCTGATGGGCGGACGGCTTTACCGCTATGACGGTATCCGCTTCTCCCGCGAGGAGGGCAATCTCTTTTATGTCGTGTTTACCGATTGCACAGAGCTGGAGGAGCTCCGCCGCACCTACGAGGCGGAGAACACGGCTGTGGCGTATATCATTCTTGATAACATCGAGGAGGTCCTGCAATACGTGCAGGAGAGCTACCGTACAGCGGCTACAGCGGCAGAGGATGCCATCAAAAGCTGGGTCGGCGGCATGAACGGTGTCCTGAAGGCGTATGAAAAGGACAAGTATATTGCCTTCTTTAATGCAGAAAATCTGGCCGCGTGCCAGAAGGACCGCTTTTCCGTGCTTGACAGCGTGCGCTCGGTGCGTGTTGGTGACGGTATGCCGATCACGATCTCGATCGGCGTATCTGCCTTTGGCAATACGCTGGCAGAGAAGGAGGCAGCCGCGCAGGCAGCCCTCGATATGGCGCTCCAGCGCGGCGGTGACCAGGCGGTTCTTCGATCCGAAACGGGTGACCGTTACTTCGGCGGAAAGACCAAGGCTGTTCAGAAGCGTACCAACGTGCGTAGCCGTGTCGTAGCCAACGAGCTGAAAACGCTCTTCGCCAGAACCGAGAGTGTGCTCATTATGGGACATCGCTTCGGCGACTTCGATTCCTTTGGCTCGGCCATCGGTATTGCGCGCCTGGCAATGGTGCTGGGCTTGCATCCGCATATCATCGTCAATCGGCAGGATCCCAATCTGCTTCCTTGCTTTGAAAAGCTGGAGGAATTTGCCGAGTACGAGGATGTGTTCGTTGACGGCACGGAGGGCATGGATCTCATTCGTCCCGATACGCTTTTGATCGTCGTGGATGTCAACAATATGCAGCATGTGGAATATCCCGACATTGTACAAAATGTCAATCAGGTCGTCATCATCGACCACCACCGCAAAACAACCGCGTTCGTGCGCGAGCCGATCACGGCGTATATTGAGCCCTCTGCCTCCTCTGCCTCGGAGCTTGTGGCAGAGATCTTAGAGCAGCAGATGATGACAGGCATTCTCCGCAAGGAGGAGGCAGAGCTGCTTTTGGCAGGTATTCTCCTGGATACAAAGCAATTCTCCCGTAATACGGGTACCCGTACCTTTGCCGCGGCGCTGTATCTTCGCGGAGAGGGGGCTGTTCCCGGCGAGAGTACAGACCTCTTCCGCTCGGATGTGGATGACCTGACCAAGGAGGCGCGCTTCCATGCCAATGTGCTCATCTACCGTGAGCATGTAGCGATCTCTTATGTGGACGGCGATACGGATGCCTCCTACCGCGTGATTGCCGCCAAGGCGGCCGATAAGCTTTTGTCGGTCAAGGGGGTAAACGCCTCCTTTACCTTGGTTGCTATCGGGAATAAGATACACATTTCCGCACGCTCGGACGGCAGCATCAACGTACAGCTGATCCTTGAGCGTCTGAATGGCGGCGGCCACTTTGATGTGGCAGGTGCACAGGTTGAGGGAGAGAGCATGCAAGCGGTCGTTACCCGTCTGCGCGCCTCTATTGATAAGTTTTTGGACAGATAACCCAAGATAGAAAGGAGATCGGATATGAAAGTTATTCTGATCAAGGATGTAAAGGGAAAGGGAAAAAAGGATCAGATGATCGATGTGCCGGACGGATATGCACGGAACTTCCTGTTCCCGCAAAAGCTGGCTATTCCGGCCGACAATAAAGCACAAAATGACCTGCGCGGCAAGGAAAGCGCACGTCTTCATAAGATCGAGGAGGATCGCCGTATTGCAACCGAAACAGCCGAGCGTCTCAAAGCGGTTACCCTGCATATTCACGGGCAGGCGTCACCGGACGGCAGACTGTACGGTGCCGTTACCTCCAAGGATGTGGCAGAGGAGCTTGCAAAGCAGACGGGCATCGTGGTCGACCGCCGCAAGCTGGAGATCGAAACCATCAAGACACACGGTACTTATCATGCAACCGTCAAGCTGTATACAGACATTGCCGCTACCTTTACCGTGGAGGTCGAGGCTTAAATCTCTGTAAAATCAACATGTGAGAAGGCGTATCGTATGAATCAGGAAATCTTCAAAAAGATGCCGGTATCCATTGAGGCAGAGCAATCTGTCCTCGGCTCCATTCTCATCAAGCCGGAGTGCCTTGGGGACGTGACCGGTATTCTCGGCTCCGACGATTTTTATATGGAGGAGCATCGGCAGATCTTTGCGGCTATGAGTGAGATGTTTCTTGCCAGCCGTACCATTGATCCGGTTACGCTGATCAATGCGCTGGTGCAAAACGGTGCATATGCGAATGAGCAAAGCGGCACGGACTATATCGCGCAGATCGCACGCATCGTCCCCAGCCCTCAGAATGTGAAGGATTACGCGCGCATCGTGCGCGAAAAGAGCGTGCTCCGCCGCCTCATTGAGGCCTGCGATGAGATCAGCACCACCGCGTACGGTGAGCAGGGCGAGGTGCGTCATATCGTAGACGCCGCCGAGCAGAAGATCTTTGAGATCGCGCAAAATCGCGACTCAAGAGAGTTCCGTCACATCCGTGACATCATGTCCAATGTATACGGCGATCTGGAAGCACTTGCCGCTACACAGGGGAAGGTGGATCGCACAGTGACCGGCTTTTCCCGTCTTGACCGCGTGCTGGTCGAGATGGGCAAGGGCGACCTCATTCTGATCGGTGCGCGCCCCGGTATGGGTAAGACCAGCTTTGCTATGAATATTGCAACCAACGTCGCCAAGGAAAGTCACCGCACGGTGTGCATCTTCTCGCTTGAAATGTCGGGTGAACAGCTTGTCAACCGTATGCTCTCCAGTGAGGCGATGGTGGACAGCCACAGCCTGCGCAGCGGAGAGATCAAGCCGGATGACTGGACGCGACTTGCCGATGCCGCCGCACAGCTTTCGGGCTGTGAGATCCTTGTTGACGACACAACGGGTGTGACCGTCACCGATATGAAGGCAAAGCTCCGCCGTGTGAAGAATCTCGGCCTTGTGGTGATTGACTATCTCCAGCTCATGCAAAGCGGTAAAAACATTGATAACCGCGTGCAGGAGGTCAGCGATATTTCACGCAACCTGAAGATCATGGCCAAGGATCTTGGCGTGCCCGTTATTTGCTGTGCCCAGCTTTCGCGCGGACCTGAATCCCGTACCACCAAAAAGCCGATGCTCTCGGATCTGCGTGACTCGGGTGCGATCGAGCAGGACGCAGATGTTGTCATGTTCCTTTACCGCGACGAATATTATAAGGATCAGGACGGCACGCATGAGGATGCCAATGTTGCAGAGGTCATCGTGGCCAAAAACCGCCACGGCTCGACAGAAACCGTGCGGATGGGTTGGATCGGTCAGTTTACCAAATTCCGCACCCTCGATGAGGGGAGTGACCGCGCATGATGCCCGTAGTCGCGCATGAGGGTGGGGATGCCTACCGCCATGCCGCATCGGTGCTTTGCGATTTTCTCCGCGAGGAGGGAATAGAGGCACGTCTTGAAGACGGTGTGCTCCTTGCCTTTTCGGGTGGGGGGGACTCTGTTCTTCTTTTTCACCTTTTGTATGATTATACACAAAAGCACGGGGTCCCCTTTGCCGCCGCGCATATCCACCATGGCCTGCGCGGCGAGGAGGCCGACCGTGATGCCGCCTTTTGCAAGGAGATGGCAGACCGCTTCGGTGTCCCGTTTTTTCTCGTGCATGAGGATGTTCCGCGCTATTTAGAGGAGCATGGCCGCGGCATGGGGACCGAGGCGGCGGCGCGCACGCTCCGCTATGCGGCACTGGAGAGGCTGCTGTCCGAAAATCCTGCCTATGCGGTGTGCGCCACTGCACACCACGCTACCGATAATTTAGAAACACTTCTTTTGCATCTTGTGCGGGGAAGCGGCTTGCGCGGCATGGCAGGTATTCCGCCCGTTCGCGGCCGCTTTGTGCGGCCAATGCTTTCACTCACGCGGCGAGAGATCATGGCTGCGCTTGCCGAGATCGGTGCCGCTTACGTGACCGATTCGACCAATGCATCGACCGATTATGACCGCAATTATATCCGCGCTGAAATATTACCGCGCCTTGCACATCTGCGCCCGGATCCGGAGCGCGCCGCCGCACGCCTCTCTGCCAATCTGCGAGAGGAGCTGGCACTTGGAGAGTCGCTTTGTGACCGCTTCTTTGCAGAGCACGTCAAGGGCGACCGTGTAGAACGTGCTCCTTTTTTGGGACTTCCTGCGCCCGTGCGTGCTCGCGTTCTTGCGCGGCTTTGCCTTGAGGCAGGTGCTGCCGCCATGCCGGAGCGCGTGCATGCTTTGGCGGTCTATGATCTTCTTGCTGGCACACGCACCGTCGGTCGGTGCGATCTTCCCGGCGGCGTGGTGCTTTCGTGCGATCGGCGGAGCTTTTCGGTCTGCCGCCGTGCGGCATTTTCACAGGAGCCCTACCGCATTCCCCTTTCAGAGGGAGGGAATGCATTGCCCGATGAACGCGGTGCCATCTTCCTGTTTTCAGACGGAAAGGCCGCCCTTGCATTTGAAGAAGAGAACAGAAATATTTACAATTTATTTATACACACGATGATTCCTTTTGCTACAATAAGTGGTGAGTTGCACGCGCGTACGCTGAAAAACGGCGACGCTTATCGCATGGGCGGCATGACACGCCGCGTGCGTCGCCTGCTCTCCTCGCTTCATCTTCCGCCCTCCCTGCGTACCGTATATCCGATCGTATGTGACGGTGCAGGGGTTCTTTGGGTTCCCGGCTTCGGCGTGCGTGATGCCGCTTTAGCGGAAAATAAAAAGTCGGGTGCTCTGTATGCGTATTTTTGCTATCAGCGGAAAGAATGAAATAGAGGGCCATTTGTAAAACACATCTACTCTGATCACACGGGATCTTAACGTATATTCTCGGGGCCGCCGGCTCGGAGAACGGAAAGGCATGGTTTGTACCGCATGAAATTAAATTTCAAGAGCATCATCTTCTTCATATCGATGATTCTCGTCTTTGTTCTCGTCGCGTCCTTTTGGTCGGCATCTGCCAATGCAGAAAAGCCGGTGAATTGGAGCGATATCGTCGAGATGATGGAGGAAAATCGCGTTAAAAGCTTTGTTGTTACCCCTTCACATGTTGTCAAGATGGAGGCGGTTAACGATAAGGGAGAAACGGTTTCCTTTGAGTATCAGCTGAGCACCAACGCGCAGTATGAATATTTGCAGGAGCAGGCAATTGAGAACTCCTTGCTTCCTGACGGACAGCGCATTTTGGAGAGCTACGATTTTGAGGCAGCTCAGGAAATGCCCATGATCGTGTCCTTCCTGCCCTATCTTCTTGTCATCGGACTTGTGATCTTTCTTGTTGTGATGATGCGGAACACCGCAGGCGGCATGGGCGGCAAGATGAATTCCTTCTCGCGTGCCCGTACCCGTATGGGCAACGATGCGCAAAACCCTGTGAAGTTTGCCGATGTTGCCGGTGCCGATGAGGAAAAGGAGGAGCTTTGGGAGGTCGTGGAATTCTTGCGCGATCCGCAAAAATTCTCAAGGCTCGGTGCGCGTATTCCGCGCGGCGTTCTGCTTGTAGGCCCTCCCGGTACGGGTAAGACCTTGCTTGCCAAGGCCGTGGCAGGAGAGGCGAATGTGCCCTTCTTCTCCATCTCCGGCTCTGATTTTGTAGAAATGTACGTTGGTGTCGGTGCCTCCCGTGTGCGCGACCTGTTTGATACGGCACGCAAGAACCCTGCGGCCATCATTTTCGTTGATGAGATCGACGCAGTCGGCCGTCATCGCGGTGCAGGTCTTGGCGGCGGCAACGACGAGCGTGAGCAGACGCTCAACCAGCTCCTTGTAGAAATGGACGGCTTTGGCACGCATCAAGGCATTATCGTGATCGCCGCCACCAACCGCCCCGACGTTCTTGATCCCGCGCTTTTGCGCCCCGGACGCTTTGACCGTCAAATTACCGTCGGCTATCCCGATGTCAAGGGACGTGAGGAGATCCTTGCGGTTCATGCAAAGGGTAAGCCCTTTGAGGAAACGGTGGATTTCCATCACACAGCACAAATGACAATCGGCTTTACGGGAGCCGATCTTGCCAACCTTCTCAATGAGTCGGCTCTGATCGCCGCCCGTCGGCATAAGAGCCTGATCGGACCGCAGGATATTGAGGATGCGTATATGAAGATCCTGCTCGGCCCGCGTAAGAAATCGGCCGTGCGTACAGAGAGTGACAACCGTCTGATTGCGTACCATGAGGCAGGCCACGCCGTTGCTTCCTTCTATGCGCCCCATGCGGATCCTGTTAAGCAAATTACGATCCTGCCCGCAGGAAATACGGGCGGCGTTACCGTCCGCGTGCCCGAGAATGACAGCGTCATGCGGCAAACGCGCCTCCGTATGCTGGACGATATCGTGGTATGCCTTGGCGGCCGCGTAGCCGAGGAGCAGGTGATCGGGGACATCTCCACGGGTGCTTCGTCGGATATTCAGCAGGCCACCCGCATTGCCACTGAGATGGTGACGCGGTACGGCATGAGCGAGAAGCTCGGAACCGTGCTTTACGGCTCGGAGCATTCGAGCGATGAGGTGTTCCTCGGCCGTGATTTCCACACGACGAAGGCTTATTCCGAGCAGACGGCCGCTGTGATCGATGAGGAGATCCGCCGCCTGATCGATGAATCCTATAAGCGTTGCGAGCAGTACCTTTCCGAGCACCGCGAAAAGCTGGATCTTGTAGCAAACTACCTCCTTAAGCATGAAACCATGGAGGCCGACACCTTCCGCGCCGCGATGGCCACCGAGGGTATCACCATGGAGGCACTGGAGGAGATCGATCGCGCGCGTGAGGAAAAGAGCCGCGAGGAAAACCGTGCCGCCGCCGAACGTGCCGCGGAGAAGGAAAAAGAAAAAGCCTCTGCCTCCTCGGACGGGCAACGGACGGATGCCGAGCGCGAAATGTTTCTGCATTTGGGCATTGACCAATACGGTAAGGAAGATGCGACAGCATCTGAAAAGACCCCCGTTGCATCGGAAGACGATTCTGCTCCGAAAAACGAAGAATAATATGCAAATACAATAAAAATCGGCAGAGAATTTCCTCTGCCGATTTTTATGCAATTTTTCATGTCGGCATATTCAATGCCGGTGTGTTTGCTTTTCTCGTTTATTGTAGCCTAAGCGGGCTCGAACCAACAAGCCCCTCGCCGATGAATTTCCGCGTTTTTTGCCGCCACTCGCCTTAAAAAGTCCACACTTTTCTGCACCTCGCGTCACCAAAATCCGTCAAAAATTCCTTCGGCGAGGGGTGTTCTTTGAACGCCTGCGGGCGAACTGCGTTCGCCCCTGCTGAGCGCAACAGATGTTTTTGAGATTTTTATTCCTCGTTGTTTCGCTCATCTTCATCTGCTCTGACGAGTTTGTATTCCGGATTTCTTAGCATAACACCGCATTCGGTTGCTATGATTTCTACATGTTTTGTCAAGGCGAATCGTTCTCTAAATTCTTTAGGTATAACAATTCTGCCCAGCTTGTCAACTTCCTTGATGATTCCTACTACAGCCTTCATTTTTCCTCTGCGTTAAAGCTTATGCTTGCTTATTTTGGCATTTAGTAAATGTCATGTTATGTAGTATAACACAATATAATAGATTTGTCAATCACTGAATGTCAAAACGAGGTGTAAAATGTTTAAGAACAAAAATGAGGGAAGGAATAATCTGTGCGGCGAGAACATTCGCAAGCTCAGACTGTGCTATCCCACAAAGCTTTCACAAAGAGGTCTTGCGGATAAAATGCAGCTGATTGGGATAGATATAGATAAGAATGCTATACAAAGAATTGAGTGTGGAAAAAGATTTGTGACGGATATCGAGTTGAAGGCCTTTTCCGAAATATTCGGAGTTGCGATTGACCAACTTGTTTAATCTGACATGTGTTTTTTGTTACAGAAAGGTTCCGTAAAAAAAAGAGGACAGAGATTTTTAATTCTCTGTCCTCTTTTTGTGGGGTTAGGATTGATTTCCGAAGGTTCCTTTAGAGGATGGCGCTTTCACGGGAGCTTTTTTGTCAGATCAAACGGCGTGCACACCCAGCTTGGGGTCGCCCTCCTCGTCGATCTTGTATTTGGCGGCCTTACGCTTTTCAAAGAATTTGATAGCCACCTGCTCAAAGAGTGCAAGCGAGAGAAGATCCTCCTCCTGCTCGGCGTAGGGGGCTACGCGCTCGCGGAGTGTTGCGATCTCAGGCTTGAGATCGTCAGCAGGGCGATAGTCGATCGGTGCATCGTCGCCGATGATCTGGCGGCGGAATTCCTCATCGATCGGGGCAGGCGTTTTGCCGTATTCACCGCGGATAAGTCCCTTAAACTCCTTGGTGACCATCTTGTAGCGTTCACCCATCAAGACATTGTACACAGCCTGCGTGCCAACGATCTGCGAGGTGGGGGTTACGAGGGAGGCATAGCCTGCATCGGCACGCACACGCGGAACCTCTGCAAGAACCTCGGGAAGCAGCTCGGACTTGCCTGCCTGCTTCAGCTGGGAAACAAGGTTGGAGAGCATGCCGCCCGGCACCTGATAGCGGAGTGCGTTTACATCGACCTTCAAAACCTTGGGGTCGATCAGACCGTTTTGCAGATACTTTTCGCGGATGGGCGTGAAATGCTTTGCCACGGCATCCAGCTTGCCAAGATCAAGCCCTGTATCGTAGGGCGTGTCTTGCAGGGTGGCAACCAGCGGCTCGGTGGGAGCCTGCGAGGTGCCCATCGCAAAGGGGGAGATCGCCGTGTCAACAATATCCACGCCGGCTTCAACTGCCTTCAGGATCGTCATAGAGGCAAGACCGGCCGTGTAGTGGGTATGAAGCTGGATCGGCAGGGAAACGGTGGATTTCAGCGTCTTGACAAGCTGATAAGCATCATAGGGCTTGAGAAGTCCCGACATGTCCTTGATGCAGATCGAGTCTGCACCCATGTCCTCAAGCTCCTTGGCGTATGCGGCAAAGGCCTCGTTTGTGTGGTAGGGGCTGGTCGTGTAGCTGAATGCCGCCTGCACGTGTCCGCCCTCCTTCTTGGTGGCACGGATGGCGGTCTTGAGATTGCGCGCGTCGTTAAGCGCATCGAAAATACGGATGATGTTGATACCGTTGGCAACCGATTTCTGTACGAAGTATTCTACAACATCGTCTGCGTAATGGCGGTAGCCGAGAATGTTCTGTCCGCGGAAGAGCATCTGGAGATTGGTATTCTTTACGTGATCGCGGATCACACGCAGGCGGTGCCAGGGATCCTCGCCAAGGAAGCGCAGGCAGGAATCAAAGGTCGCGCCTCCCCAAGCCTCAAGAGAATGATAACCGACGGCATCAAGAAGCTCTAAAGCAGGGATCATTTCGTCAAGCGTCATGCGCGTAGCGGCCAGCGACTGGTGCGAGTCGCGTAGTACGGTTTCTGTAATTTTTACTTTTGCCATGGTTCGTGTCCTTTCGTCATGTTGGGGTTAGAGCATGTAGAGCTGCAGGAACACACCTGCGGCAACGGCAGAACCGATAACACCCGCCACGTTCGGTCCCATGGCATGCATGAGAAGGAAGTTTGAGGGGTTGGCCTTGCGGCCCTCATCCTGGGCAACGCGGGCGGCCATCGGGACGGCGGAAACACCGGCAGAGCCGATCAGGGGATTGATCTTGCCGTGCGTCAGGAAGCACATCAGCTTGGCAAAGAGCAGACCGCCGAGCGTCGAGATCGCAAAGGCAACAAGTCCAAGACCGACGATGATCAGCGTCTTGATGTCAAGGAAATTTGAAGCGTTGGCGGTCGCGCCGACCGAAACACCCAGCATGATGGTAACAATATTGATCAGCTCGTTCTGTGCCGTCTTGGACAGACGCTCGGTAACACCGCAAACGTTGAGCAGGTTGCCAAACATCAAAAATCCAACAAGCGGTGCGGCGTCGGGGACGAGAAGAACCACAACCAGCGTTACGATGATGGGGAAGAGCACCTTTTCCACCTTTGATACAGGACGCAGGTTGGTCATGACGATGCTTCTTTCCTTTTTTGTTGTTACAAGCCGCATGAGAGGCGGTTGGATCATCGGAATGAGGGCCATGTAGCTGTATGCGGCAATGGCAATAGCACTGAGAAGATCAGATGCTAACTGCTTGGTGACCAGAATGGCCGTTGGTCCGTCGGCACCGCCGATAATACCGATGGCACCTGCCTCTGCCGGAGTATAAACACCCGTCAGCATCGCGCCGAAGAAGGCGACGAATACACCGAGCTGTGCAGCCGCACCGAGGAGCAGACTCTTCGGGTTGGCGATCAGGGCGGTAAAGTCGGTCATAGCACCCACACCAAGGAAGATCAGCGAGGGATAAATGCCCAGCTTAACGCCAAGGTACAGATAGTCGATCAGCCCCGCCTTTTGCAAAAAGAAGCCGAAATCGTCGGTAAACAGGGGGTATGTAACGCCGGGAACAAAATCATCGGGCTCGATGAAGAAATCGGGGTGAAAAAGCATCGTTTCGGGCGTGAAGGTGATGTTGGCAAGCAGCATGCCCGTCGCGATGGGGATCAGCAATAGCGGTTCAAACTTTTTCACGATGCCGAGGTAGAAAAGCGCACCGATGATGACATACATGATCAAGGTCTTGATCGCCAACTCGGGATCGGAAAACAGGCTGCTGATACCTGTGCCCTCATAAAAATTGATAAGAGCTTCTTGTATTGCACTCATGTTCGTACCAGCCTTATATATACAGTAAGGATCAGTTCAGCGATACGAGAAGATCGCCGGCGTTTACAGAGGCACCCTTGGCCACGTTGATCGAGGCAACCGTGCCGTCCTGCGGGGCGGGAATAGCATTTTCCATTTTCATGGCCTCCAGAATGCAGACGGTGTCACCCTTCTTGACAGCCTGGCCGACTGTGACCTCGATCTTAAGGATCGTGCCGGGCATGGGGGATGTAATTTGTACGCTACCCGCTGCGCCGGAGGCCGCGGGGGCTGCGGGCTTTGCCGGAGGGGCGGGGGCTGCCGCAGGTGCAGGAGCAGCAGGAGCAGTCGGTGCCACAGGGGCAACGGGAGCAGGTGCTGTTACGGGAGCAGAGAAGCTGCCGTCTGCCTCCTCAACAAACACCTCGTAAGTATTTCCGTTTACGGTAATGTTATATTTCTTCATGATTTATCTCCGTTCTCCGCAAGATGCGGCTTTTATTTTTTTACGCGGTGAAAGGCAACAACGCGGAAGCCGCCCTCTTCGTCAGCGCGGTATGCGGCAACGGCGGCGGTAATGACGGCAATCAGCTCGGCATCCGGCAGATTGGATGCGGGCGCGGCTGTGGGAAGAGGAGCCGCTTCCTCGGCAGCAGGCCGCTCTGCACGGCGCTTTGGCAGATCGTAAAGGAAAAAACGCGTGATTGCAAGACAAAGCCATATGATGCAAAGAACGGCAAACACCGTCAGCATGCCCTGCAAAAGGACACGGGAGCCCTCGCCAAGGCGTGCCAAGAAATCAGGGTTCAACGTCTTGCCCGCCTCATTGGCATCCAATAAAAAGTGATACATGGCGGCCCTCCTTACAGGGGAAGAATGCTATGGCGGCGGGGGAGTACGGTTCCCTTAGCCGCAAGAAGCAGAAGTGCCGAGCAAATGCGCTGGCGGAGCTCCGGCATGCTGATAATATCGTCGATCGCACCCGTAGATGCGGCGGCAACCGGGGAAGCGAGATTCTCTCTCCACGCCTCCTCAAGCTCTGCGCGGGATACGGTAGTCGTAATGCTGTCATTCATGGCAAAGGCCACGGCAGAGCCTGCATTCATCGTAGAGATCTCCGCGCCCTCAAAGGCGTAAGCCACATCGGCACCTACACTCTTGGAGCCGAGCAGGGTATATGCACCGCCGATGGCGCGGCCGAGAATGGCAGTAACCTTGGCGTTTTCCGATTTTGTATACGCCATAGCAAGCTTGGCGAGCTCGGCGGCAAAGCTACTCTGTTCATTGTCGGCAGAGATGGCATAGCCTGCGCTGTTAACAAGGGTAACAAGAGGCAAAGAAAAGGCATCGCAGAAGTCAACAAAGCGTGCGGCCTTTCTGGCGGCGGCGGCAGTCAGTCTGCCCTCATCCTCGGCATAGTCGCTGGCAAGCAAGCCGCAGGTAACACCGCCGACGTTGGCAAACGCCGTCACGATAGCCGGTGCGGAAGCGGCACCCACCTCTACGTAATCGCCGCGGTCGGCAATCGCAGAGAGGACGACATGGATATCGCCGTTCGGATCCAATCTGTCCAGCGTACGATTGAGGTCGTCAGAGGCACTTGCTACCATGACACCCACACTGCTGTTTTGGGGCAGGAAGGAAAGAAGCTTGCGTGTATAAGCGGTTGCCTCCAGCATGTCGGCGGCGTTGAACGCGAGTAAATGGTCCTGCGCATTTTCTGCGCCCGTCAATGCGGGGGAATTCACATAAAGCTTGCTACCCTCGGTGTTGATGACAAAGTCATACATGGCGGCAATCGCGGCAAAGCTGCCGATGCAGTCACCACCCAAGAGAGCGATCTGCGGAATCACGCCCGAGGCGGCGGACACAGCCCCCATGATGCGGCCATAGCCCGCGAGTGCATCCACACCCTCAAAAATATCCGCACCAACACAGTCAAAAATACCGACCACAGGTGCGCCATTTTTGATCGCGAGATCGTAAAGAGAGCAGATCTTCTTCGCATGGGCGGCATCGAGGGCCCCCTTCATGCGTGCGCTATCCTGTGCAAAGGCAAAAACCAGTTGGCCGTTTACGGCACCGTAGCCGCAGATAACACCCTCAAACTCTCCATCCTTGACACTGCTCTTGACTTCGCTGAAGCTGCGCTTGGTAAAGGCACCCAGCTCAACAAAGGTCTTGGCATCAAACAGGGATTTGATGCGCGTCATTGCGTCGGTCTTCGACACCTTGGCAAGTGCCTTGCGCAGAGCCGCTGCTGTGGGAAATCCGTTCATTTTGTTTTCGGTACTGTCCTGCTTGCTCAAACCGAATTTCCGATTTGCCGTACGGCAAATCTCTCCTTCCCTTAAAATTCTGTTACGGGGAATATCTCCAAATCTATTAATAAATAGACTAATTTCCACCAACTATACTATACCACCTAATGACAAAAAAAGCAAGTGTTTTTTCTCTTCTTTACAAAAAAAGCCGTTTTTTCCGTATCCCGACAAAAAAGGTGCGCATAGGCTGACAGTGAGGTGATGATATGGAGAAAATTTATTCCCTTGAGGGGAGCGTGAAACGCCATGGAAGGGGAAGGCATAGGCGCGGAAAAGGAGGCGGCCGCTCTCCTGTACGGGTGATTGCCTTTCTTTTGCTTTCGGCGCTTCTGCTCCTTCTGATATTCAACCTTCAGTTATATCCCGGTGTTGCCGCATTGGCGCGCTCATCGGCAGAAAATCGGGCCGCCCGTATGATCGCAGCCGCCTTTTCGGACAGCATAGCGGCTATGAATACCGCATATGAGGATATGATCACCGTTCGTTATCGCACAGACGGTGCCATTGCCGGGATCACCTGCCACACCGGGGCGCTCAACCGCACACGCAATGAGCTGTTTGCGGCAGTTCTCCAAAAATTAAGGGAGGATGCTTCGGTGACGGTCGATCTGCCGTTGGGGAGCATTCTGGGAGGAGAGGCCTTTTCGGGGCGCGGTCCCGTACTTCCCGTGCGCGTTTTACTGGCAGAGGGGGCGCACAGCACGCTGAAAAGCGATTTTCGCACCGCGGGGATCAACCAAACGCTGCATCGGATCCTGTTTTCGGTAACGGTCAAGCTGGTGATCATGACGCCCTCTCGCCCGATCGAAACCAGCGTGACGCAGGAATTTTGTGTGGCGGAAACGGTGATCGTCGGTGATGTTCCGGACGCTTTTACGCAGATCAACCGACTGACGGATGATATTCAAGAGGTTGAGATAGACGATATCTTTGATTACGGTGCCGAGGTTCTTCCCTGATCTCTTGTGAATGGTAAATAAAATTTACAAAGCTCTTGCTTTTCGGGTCGGTTTGTGCTAATATAGAGGAGAAAAGAAAAAGAACGGAGAACAGACATGACACCCGGAGAAAAAATACGCAAGCTGCGGCGCGAGCGACACATGACACAGGAGGCGCTGGCAGGGGAGCAGATCACGCGCAACATGCTCTCGCAGATCGAAAAGGGGAGCGCACAGCCCTCTCTTTCCACGCTCGTTTATCTGGCCGAGCGGCTTGAGATGCCGGTGGGGTACTTCTTCTGTGAAGAGGAGGAGGAGCTGGCCGTGCGCAAAATGCGCGTTATGCCAAAGCTTCGCGAGCTTTTTTGCGCGGGTGCTTATACGGAATGCCTGCGCCGCTTTGAGCGTGAGCTTGGTGAATGTGATGATGAGCTTGGCTATCTGATGGCCACTGCATCCTTTTATTGCGGTAAAAAGGCATGGCAGAACGGTGCCTTTGAAAGCGCGCTGGGGTATTTTACAAACGCACTCGATTACACGGCCGAAACGGTATATCCGACACAATGGATACAAGCGGGATGCCGTATTCTAATGCCGATCGCCGCCAATGTACAGTCGCCGCTTTTGGAGATGAATGATCGCTCCTATAAGGATGCACTCCGTGCGGCAGGCTGTACGGATGTATATGCTTACCTCATGGAGGAGGATACGCACGTCTTTGAAAATCGCTTCTATGCCGAGCACTTGCGTGCAAGAGCCTTGCTGAAGTCCTCGCATTTTTCGGAAGCTCTTGCCATCTTGGAAAAAATTGAAGCGCAAAAGGGTGCTGATGAGATCACCGCCTTTCTCCTCTTTCGTACCTATCTGGACATGGAGGTCTGCTACCGTGAGCTTGGCGATTACGAGGGGGCTTACCGCTATGCCAGTAAGCGACTTTCGTTGCTTGCAGCCTTCCGCTCCTGATAGCACCGGAATAGCTTCGTAAAAAAGCAGGCCAACATAAAGCTGTGTCGGCCTGCTTTTTCGTGTGTTTTCTTGTTTGAGGGTACCCGTGTGTTCCGAAAAGGCTCATTCCTCCTCGTCGGGGACCGTGCTTTCGCCGTAATCTCTCTTCGGTTGATAGCGTGGGCGCTTCAGCTTCAGATCTGAGAGAGGGTTTTTCGTCATGGCGCGCTCCATGTTTTCCGAGCTGACATGTGTGTAGATCTGCGTGGTATTCAGCTGCTCGTGGCCGAGGATATCCTTCAGGACGCGCACATCCACCTCGCCGCTTTGGTACATCAGGGTTGCCGCCGTGTGTCGCAGCTTGTGTACGGAAAGACCGCGATTTTCAAGCCCTGCAGCCTTCAGGTACTTATAGACCATCCACTGCACCGTCTTGGGGCTGATCCGCTGATTGCGCACGCTGAGAAAGAGGGCGTTCGTTCTCGTTTCACCGAAAATATGGCTCTCGGCGCGGTGCTCGATATACTCAAGGAGCGCGCGGCGGCAAGCGTCGTTCAGATAAATGATGCGCATTTTACTGCCTTTACCCGTTACACGCAAGGAACGCATTTCTGCGTCAATGTCATTGAGGTCAATGCCGCAAAGCTCGGAAAGACGCATGCCGCAGTTCAGAAACAGCGTGAGTATGGCAAAATCCCGTACCGCGGTTTTGCTCTCCGCGTCCTCACGCACGGCAGAGAGAAGGCGCAGGCTTTCATCGTAAGTCAAAAATTTAGGCAGAGCGATGTGCTTTTTGGGGGAATCCACGTTCGCAACGGGATTAAACTCCAAGAGGTGCTTCTTGGCGCACAGATAGCGGAAAAAGCTTTTGAGCGTGGAGAGCTTCCGTGAGCGTGCTGCCCACGCGTTTTTTCGGTCATTTGAGGCGTATAGCAGGAAATCGTAGATCTGCTCGGTGGTAATACGCGCAATGTAGGGAATATCAATGTGAGAGATGTCGATCTCATAAAACAGGGGGGATGTGGTATCCACCGAAAGACGGACGGCCTCCAGATAGCGGAAAAAGGTGCGCAGATCCAAAAGGTATTCACATACCGTTTTTTCCGAGCTTCCCATGACCACGCGCTTGTAGGTGGCAAAATCGCGCACCGGAGCAGGGAACAGCTTCAGTTCCTCACTTTTTAATGTCATTGTGGCCAAAACAGCACCCCCCTTCGGTAATTTCTTGATTCTATTATACAAAATCCCAATAATTTTTAGTGGATAAACTGTAAACAATTTTCATTTTACTTGCTTTTTAGCATTTGCATGTGTAAAATAAAAAGAAGAAGCGTATTGCTTACTATCAAGAACAGAAGAGGACTTATGACTTGGTTCAAGACAAACTCATATTCCATCGTTAAAATGATACTGAATCAGTTCGGTGTGGCGGTCATGAGCTTGATGCTGATCACGATCACACAAACGCGCGCGGAGCTGATGCTGCTTGCCTGCCTGTATGCGGCGATCTTTTATGTTATCCTTTTGTATATGATGACGTGGGAGCTCGGTGCGAAGGACCGCATCCGTGCGGATGCAAGGATCGTGCCGTTTGATGCCTGGCACGGTGTCAAGCTTTCCCTCGCGGCCAACATCCCCAATTTCCTGATTGCGGTTTTTCTTGGTATTGGCTATCTGTTCGGTGTGATGCTTGTGGAAGAGGGCTGGGCGCAGGCTATGTTTGGAATCGCGCATACCGTAGGCGTGGTCTGGGAGGCCATGTTTACCGGCCTGATCAACACCTTTATTGATCCTGCCACCGTCAGCAGCCTGTCGCCGCTTTATATTTTGGCATACTGCTTAACGCCCCTGCCCGCCGTGGCGGCATCCGTCCTCGGCTATGCCATGGGAAGTCACAACCGCCGTATTTTCGGCGCGCTCTTTGGCTCAAAAAGGAAATGAGCCGTACACATAAATCAAGAACTGCCCCCATATACTGTAAAGGAATGGGGGCGGTCTTTTTTGAAAAAGCATACAAAAGCGGGCCTTCGCACAACGATGGGGCTCCTTCTTTTTTCTTCGGTGTTCTTTCTCGCGGCGGCGGTCATGTGTCGGGCAATGCCTTCTCTGGCCCCTGTTGTGTCGGGCGATCCACAGCCGATCACGGTGGTGTTGGATGCCGGACACGGCGGTGAGGACGGCGGTGCCGTGGGTGTCAACGGCGTACTTGAGAAGGATCTCAATCTCAAGATCACGAATATGCTCGGAGAGATGCTGGAAAGCGCGGGTGTTTCTGTCGTGTATACGCGCACGGAGGATCGCCTTCTCTATACCGAGGCGCAGAATATCAAGGGGAAACGCAAGATCTACGATCTCTACAACCGACTTTGCATGGCACGCGAGCAGCCAAACGCGGTTCTTGTCAGCATTCATATGAATAAGTTTACCGAGGAAAAATACAGCGGTCTGCAGGTCTATTATGCGCTGTCCGATCCCAACAGCCGTGTGCTTGCACAAGCCCTAGACACGCGTGTGAAGCAGGACCTTCAGCCGAACAACCGCCGCGCTGTCAAGGCGGCGGATGATAATATCTACCTTTTGCACCGCGCCGATTTTCCTGCGGTGCTGGTGGAGTGCGGTTTTCTCTCCAATTATGCGGAATGTGAAAAACTTTGCCAAGAAGATTATCAAAGACAGTTGTCTTTTTCTCTGTTTTGTGGTATGATGGAATATATCCGAGCAAACGGAGGAACGTATGCGTGAAAACACCAAAAAGCATCTTTGTCTGTACCGAGTGCGGTCATAACAGCTCAAAATGGCTGGGGAAATGCCCCTCCTGCGGTGCATGGGATTCCTTTGATGAGGAGATCCCCGTCGTGGAGGCGGCTCCCCGTGCACTTGCACCGGTAGGTGAGCCTGCCGTGTCTATTGACGAGCTGGAGCTTTCTACATATATCCGAAGCGCGACCGGTATGGGTGAGCTTGACCGTGTCCTTGGCGGCGGCCTTGTACAGGGATCTGTTGTACTGCTGTCGGGTGAGCCGGGCATCGGAAAATCTACGCTCCTTATGCAGATCTCTCATACATTGGCCGCAAAATGCCGCGTGCTGTACGTATCCGGTGAGGAATCGCGCGGGCAGCTCAAGCTGCGTGCCGAGCGGCTGGCCGTCGGCGGGAAAAACCTTTATCTCCTGAATGAAACGGGTATAGACGGCATTTTGTCCGAGTGTCGCCGCCTATCTCCCGATGTCATTATTGTAGATTCCATTCAGACCGTATACGGAGAACGCATTGCCTCCGCGCCCGGCAGTGTGACGCAGGTGCGTGAGAGTGCCATGGCCTTCATCGCGCTTGCCAAGCGTGTGGGCTGTGCGGTGATCCTGGTTGGCCATGTCAATAAGGAAGGCGGCATCTCGGGACCGAAGGTGCTTGAGCATATGGTGGATGCCGTGCTGTATTTTGAGGGGGATCGCCGTCAGGCATACCGCCTCATCCGCGCTATCAAGAACCGCTATGGCTCTACGAATGAGATCGGCGTTTTTGAAATGAACGACCGTGGGCTTGCCGAGGTGCCAAACCCCTCGGAGATGGTGCTGGATGCCCGCCCCGTAGACAGCTCAGGCAACTGTGCTGCGTGCGTCATGGAGGGGAGCCGCCCTCTGATTGCCGAGGTGCAGGCACTTGTGTCTAAAACCTCCTTTCCGGCACCGCGCCGTACCTGTGACGGCTTTGATTACAACCGCATGTGCTTGCTTCTTGCCGTCTTGGAGAAGCGTTTACGCTTGCGCTTCTCGGAAAATGATGTCTATCTCAACATTGCAGGCGGTATGCGTATTGATGAGCCGGCCGCCGATCTTTCGGTAGCACTTTCACTCATTTCGGGCATCACCGACCGTGTGCTTCCGCCCTCCCTTGTTGCCTTTGGCGAGATCGGCCTTTCCGGCGAGGTGCGCGCCGTGACGCACGTGGACTATCGTGTGAAGGAAGCGGCACGCCTTGGATTTACCGTAATCATGCTTCCCGAACGTTGTCTTGGAAAGAATTTGCCCGTGCCCAAGGGCGTTGAGCTTTTGGGGGTGCGTAATCTTTTGGAGGTGTTGCGTGCGCTTTCACGGCTCGCACCCCCCGCCTCGGAGCAAAAGGAATAAAAAAGACAGAGGAACCGCAAAGCCTATCGGACGATGGCTTTGCGGTTCTTTGCTGAGGGCGGAGAAAAGAGATCCTGCGGCAGAGAGGAGAAGAATGCAAGATCATTCTCTAAAATTCGTCATTTTGCACAAAAAACTTGCAAAAATTTTTACATACCATGTGTATAAACATCAAAATTTCTCTTGCAATTCTAAACAGGATATTGTATAATGATTTACAAGGAATGCTTATCATGTAAGTATCATCCCCGAATTGCGTATAGAAAAGGAGAACCACGCACATGGAAAAAGTTTTGACAAAAAACATCCGCAACCTTTGCCTGCTCGGCCACAGCGGCGGCGGCAAAACCTCCCTTGCAGAGGCCATGCTTTACATTGCACACGAGACCGACCGTCTTGGCAAGGTGAGTGAGGGAAATACGGTTTGCGATTATGATCCTGAAGAAATTCGTCGCGGTTTTTCTCTTTCCGCATCCTTGGCTTCCTTGATGTGGAAGGATATCCGTTTTCATATACTGGATGTTCCCGGTTATTTCGACTTCGAGGGTGAGGTGCACCAGTGTGTACGCGTAGCCGATGCCGCCGTTATCGTTGTAGACGGTAAGGCAGGCGTTGAGGTCGGTACCGAGCAGGCGTGGGAGATCGCCACCGAGGCAAAAATTCCCAAGGCCTTCTTTATCAACCGCTTTGATGATCCCGAGTGCCGATTCCATAAAGCCTTCCACGCTCTGCGCGATCATTTCGGTGTTACCGTTTGTCCCATTCAGATCCCGCTCATTGAGGTGGATAAGGTCATTGGCTTTGTCAATCTTGTGGAAATGGTCGTTTATACCTTTGAGTCGGCAAGCGGCTCTTATGTCAGCAGTGAGATCCCCGCAGAGTACCGTGAGGTATGCGAGGAATACCATAACATGCTTCTTGAATCCATCGCACAAACCAGTGAGGAGCTGATGGAGAAGTTCTTTGAGGGTGAGGAGATCACCCACGATGAGGCGGTTGAAGCGATCCATACCGGCATCATTCACGGCGATATCACCCCCGTGTTCTGCGGTGCGGCTACCAAGATGTGGGGCATCAAGACCTTTATGGATACCATTGCAGGCTCCTTCCCCCGTCCTACCGCACGCGGTGTTGAGCATATCCTTCTGGATGATGGCAGCATTGGCGAGATCCCCGTTGAGAAGGAAAGCAGCGACACATCACTTTTCGTCTTTAAGACCGTGGCAGATCCCTTTGTCGGTAAGATGTCCTTCTTCAAGGTCATGAGCGGTGAGATCACCGAGAATACCGTGCTCACCAATACGCGCACGGGCGCGCAGGAGAAGATCGGCCGTATGTACCTCATGCGCGGTAAAAAGCAGATCCCTGCAGAGGTGCTGGTGTGCGGCGATATCGCCATCACGACCAAGCTGAACGATACCAATACGGGTGACACGCTGACGACCCGTACAGACGGCATCCGTTACCTGCCGATCACCTATCCGAATCCTTATGCCATGCGTGCGGTCAAGCCGCTTTCCAAGGGGGACGAGGATAAGATCTCGCTTGGCATTGCCCGTCTGCTTGAGGAGGATCCCACCATCCGCTTTGAAAACAACCCGGAGACCAAGCAGCTCGTGCTGTACGGCCTTGGTGATACCCATCTCGACGTAGTGGTTGCCAAGCTGAAATCCCGTTTCGGCACCTCGGTTGAGCTGACAACGCCCCGTGTTCCGTACCGCGAGACCATCCGCCGCAAGGTAGATGCCGAGGGTAAGCATAAAAAGCAGTCCGGCGGTGCAGGGCAGTACGGTCACGTCAAGATCCACTTCGCCCCCGGCGAGGAGGAGGGGCTTACCTTTACCGAGTCGGTCTTTGGCGGTGCTGTGCCGAAGAACTTCTTCCCGGCTGTTGAGAAGGGACTTCTTGATGCCATGGCAGAGGGCGGCGTTCTCGCAGGCTATCCGATGGTACGTCTGGCCGCTGATCTCTATGACGGCTCCTACCATGATGTAGATTCTAACGAGATCTCCTTCAAGCTGGCGGCGCGTCTTGCATACCGTGACGGACTTCTCCGTGCGGATCCCACCCTGCTTGAGCCGATCGTTTCCTTGCGTGTAGAGATCCCCGATGATTACGTCGGCGACGTTCTGGGCGATCTCAACCGTCGCCGCGGCCGTGTGATGGGGATTGAGGCGCACGAGCACCGCGCAGGCCGTCAGATCGTGCAGGCAGACGTTCCGCTTGCGGAAATGAGTGACTATGTCACCTCTCTCCGTGCCGCAACGCAGGGAAGAGGCCGCTTTGATTATGAGTTTGCCCGTTATGAGGAGGTCCCCTCCGCCCTGACGGAAAAGATCGTGGCCGAGGCAAAGGCCAACGTATAAAATATAAAAAGGAACAGAACGTGTGTCTGTTCCTTTTTATATTTCGGAGCTTATGCTTCTTCTTTCTCGGTCTTGTGCGGATGAATGTTGATCAGGATGATGGCCGCGGTGACCATCAGGATACCGATCACGCCGTAGATATCCAGGTCTTGGTGGAGAAAGATAAATCCAAACAGGGTTGCCGCAAGCGGCTCGGAGAAGGCAAGGATCGAGGCGGTGCTGGCACGGATCCCGGAAAGCCCCTTGGTATAGAAGAGATAGGGGCAGGCAGAGGTAACAAGACCGAACAGGACGAAGAGCAAGAGCGTCAAGAGAGGACTTTCCGAGTGCATGAGCTTTTCTGCAATGCCGACAGGGGAGACTGCAAAAAGCGAGGCAATGGCGGCAAAGGTGAAGGAAAATGTGATAAAGGTAAAGGAATCACGGCCGCCTTTTTTGATATACAGCGTGGTAAAGATACTGTACAGCGAGTAGGAAAAGCCGGACAAAACACCAAAGAGGATGCCGAGAGCATCAAGCTTAACACCGCCGGCAACACCCGAGACCAGGGAGCATCCCACCAGTGCTGTCAGAAAAGCGACGATCTTTTTCGCGCTCAGCCGCTCGGAAAAGAGAAAAAGCGACATGATCATGACAAAAAAGGGAGCAGTGTTCAGAAGAATCGCACCGACGGCCGCCGATGTCATGGTGATGGAGAGATAATAGAAATAAGAAGCACCGAGCACGGCGCAAACGCCCGTGAGCGCGGTGAGCAGAAGGGTGTGCAGGGCAATACGGTAATAGCGGAACCCCCGTCCCTTGATGAGCAGGGTGATATGTAACAAAATGGCACCAAAAACCATACGGATGGCGGTACAGTCGGTCGAGGAGAAGCCAAGATCCTCAAATGCATCAATAAACAGGCAAGAGGTCGCCCAAAAAATACCTGCCAAGATCACGCAGGCGGCAAACAGATTTTTCTTCATAGTCGCAAGCACTTTCCCTGAAAATTCATACAAGAGCCATTGTAGCACGGAAGCCCTGTATTGTCAAGAGGAAAAAGGAAAAACGCACCGCGGCAGCGGTGCGTTTTCAACCTCTTTTCAAATGTCAAGTGCCGTAATGTCGTCGGGGGTTTCTCGGCGTACGGCAAGGTAAGAGTTCCCACCCGAAAGCATGACGATCGGGGGACGGGGAATACGGTTATAATTGGAAGCCATCGAGTAGTGATAAGCACCTGTCGTCAGTGTAGCGATCAGGTCTCCGCGCTTCATATCCGAGGGCATGGGGACGTTTTCGGCAATGATGTCACCGCTTTCACAGCAACGCCCTACCACCGAGCAGAGCATGTCACAGGGGTCAAACATGCGCGTAGCAGGGAGGAGGGTATAGCGCGCGCCGTACAGCACAAAGCGCGGGCTGTCGGTCATGCCGCCGTCAACCGAGAGATAATCCTTGTAGCCGGGGATGTGCTTGTGTGTGCCCACGGTGTAGAGCGTCATGCCGGCATCGGCTACGATGCTACGCCCGGGCTCCATGCAAATATCCGGCATGGGGATGTCATATTCACGCACCCTTTCATGGATGCGTGCACCGACCAAACGGATGTTCTCAGCAATATCAATGTAGGGATCGCTCGGCATATAGCGTACACCCCATCCGCCACCAAGATCAAGGACCTTGGTGACAAATCCAAAGCGCGCGCGCATATCTGCCACAAAGGCAAGCATGATATCAACGGTAGCCAGATAGACCTCTGCATCAAAGACCTGAGAGCCTACGTGGCAATGGAAGCCCATGAGTGCAATATGCGAAAGGGAGAGAGCGGTTTTTGTGATCTCCTCGGCCTGCCCTGTTTCAATGGCAGAGCCGAATTTTGAGTCCACCTTGCCCGTGGCGACCGCTTCATAGGTGTGGGGGTCAATACCCGGTGTCAGGCGCAAAAGCACCTGCTGGTGAATATCGGCCGCCTTTGCAATCTCATTGATGGCAAAAAGCTCCTCCACGTTGTCCACGACAAAGTAGCCGATCCCGTTTTCAATCGCATAGCGGATATCCGCATCGGTCTTGTTGTTGGAATGAAAATAGGCATGCTTAAGCGGGAAGCCTGCGCGGAGCGCGGTTGCGATCTCACCGGAGGACACCACATCAATGCCCGCGCCCTCCTCGCGCATGATCTCATAGATCCGCTTGAAGGAGCAGGCCTTGGAAGCGTACAGAACGTGACCGCGTGTGCCAAAGACCCCACGGAGAGTGTCACGGTAGGTGCGCACACGCTCGCGGATGCGGTCCTCGTCCATCAAGTACAGGGGCGTGCCGTACTCTGCGGCCAGTGCCGCCGTGTCCTGGCCTGCAAACAGGAGAACACCGTCCTCACGCACGGATACGTTTTGGCAAAGAAGATCTCTTTGTGTATCGGTAGCTATCAAGATATCGATCCTTTCTCGTTACAGCATTGTGGCACGTAGCTCCTCTGCCGACAGGGGAGAGAGGTCGGCGGGTGCTACGTCAAACATGGTCTTGCAGCCAACGTCACCGCGTGTTGCCATTTTATGCACGGCACGGGCACAGGCCAGCAGAACAGAAGAAGTAAATTCCGGATTGGAGTCCAGCTTTAAGCTGTACTCGATCACGTGGCGGTGCTCACCGTTCCAGCCACTCTTTCCCGTGCGGATGACAAATCCGCCGTGGGGGATCGCACTGTGGTCGCGGCGGAGCTCCTCCTCGGTAATAAAATGCACCGTGGTATCGTAATCGGCAAAGTAGTTGGGCATCTCGCAGATCTCGCGCTCAATACGTGCAAGATCGGCTCCCTCCTCGGCAACGACAAAGCATTCTCTGGTGTGCTTCTGCCGTGCAGTAAGCGAGGGCTCCTCACCTGTGCGTACGGCGGACAGTGCCTCCTCGATCGGCACGGTGTACTGGCGCGCATCGCGCACACCCGCCACACGGCGGATGGCATCCGAGTGGCCTTGGCTCACGCCGCGACCCCAGAAGGTGTAATCCTTTCCGTTTGGCAGAATGGCCGAGGCATACAGGCGGTTCAGCGAAAACATGCCGGGATCCCAGCCCGCCGAGATCAAGGCCACATGGCCCGAGGCCCGTGCCGCCGCATCGGTAGCGGCAAAGTGAGAAGGGATGGCTGCATGGGTATCAAAGCTGTCCACCACGTTAAAGTGCCTAGCAAGCATCGGTGTCATTTCGGGCAGATCGGTGGCACTGCCACCGCAGAGGATCAAGACATCGATCCGATCCTCGAAGGCAAGAATATCCTCGGCAGAATAAACCGGAACATCGGATGCGGTCTTTACCGACGCGGGATCGCGGCGGGTAAATACACCGATGAGCGTAGCATCCTCTGCAAAGTGCGCCGCGCATTCTACGCCGCGGCCGAGGTTTCCGTAACCGTAAATGGCAATATTCATAGGTAGATCCTTTCTCGCTCAATCC